>NZ_JBEHFY010000001.1:0-204061 GCF_040225815.1 Corynebacterium sp. KPL2895 | reverse complement strand
GTCTTTGAAACCAAGTCTTCGGCTATACTGACCACAGCAGCATAGCTAGCCCCCGATGTGTCCACTTTTCGGGGGTCAGGCCCAGCCAGCGAGGAGAAGGCAGTGAGCACGCGGTCGTCGTGGTCGGTGAACCTACCGGACTCGCCGGTAAAAGTCAGGGTGTAGTTGTAGAGCGCGGCGGTAGCCATCGACAGCATGGTGTCAGCTACCTGGTGCCCTGCTCGCAGGGTGGCGGTGATAAGTGGCAGGTCGCTTGCTGTGATTTCGGTGGTGAAGTACTGGCAGTACAGTGGTGTGCTCATGTCGAGTGTGGACATGGTTCGTCCCTTTCCTTTGAGGGTGTGAGCAGTGGAAATGTAAAGTGCCGGGCACGGCAACGGGTAGAAATTTGCGAATATGCAAACCGCCCGCGCGGTGGTCTTCCGATGTGCGAGGTATGGCAATGGGCCACGCGGAACGAGATGGAATTGCGGATACGCAATCGCGCCCGACGGTGGTCACGCTAGCCGGTGTGAGCCGCGCGCCAATCTCCGCCCAGGTCGCGGGTGAAACGGCTAGCCACAACCGGGGGCAGTGGATCTACATGTTGTGGTGGACATAGCTGTGGGCCACAAAGCGGGGCCTTGACGGACTTGGTGGGTAGGGTTAGGGCCACGTCCGAAGCTCGCGCGGGGGTACTAAATATGGCATGTCCCCATACGCAATAGCCCAATATAGTGTGGTGGTTCGTCCGGTAGATTTTTGCGGAACCGCAAACACGCAGGTCATATAAGGAATTCCTGCGAAGTTGGCGGGGTGAGGTCACCTGCTAGCCATATTGCATATCGGCAAACAAGACTATGTGTAGCGGAGTGCACTGCGTGGCCTAGCCACGTAGCATCCACTACACCGCCCCATTCCACTGCGATCGTGCCGACGAAGGAAAGGCCCATGTCCAGTAACTACACCACCGCCGACTATGAGGCGATCATCGCCAACTGCACACCACACGCCGTGCGCTCCGAGCCGTGGAGCCACGTCGCCGACTTCACCCGCGAGTGCGTGCGCGCACTTAACATCACCCCGGATAACACCAGCCGCGACGCACTGCGCAACACACTCAACTGCGTGTCCAAGCTCGCCGCCTGGGTCTGGGTGAGCTACGGCGTGGTGACTGTCGAGACCGTCTTCCACCCCGACATCATCGGCAACTACTTCCTTGCCGGAGATGGCGCAAAGCTCAGTCCGTCCACCGCTGGAACCCAGCGCTCGCTGCTGTGCCGTGTTGCAGAAGCGATCAACGACGACTGGAACCCTGACTACCAGCACCCGATTAGTTATGAGCCAACCCTTGAACCCTACGACACTTATGCCTGCGACAGGCTGTGGGACTGGGCCGAGTCGCAACCCACCGCTGCCCGCCGCCGCAACTTCACCACGGTGCTAGCTCTTACCCTGGGGGCGGGGCTGCGCGCGGGAGAAATCTGCACGCTGCGCGGCAAAGACGTGCGCGTTGACGGCGACGGAGTACTGCTGTTTCCGCACGGTTACCGCGGGGCTGGCCCGCGCGAGGTGCCACTTTTGAAGTCTCATACCGAGCTAATACAGCCGGTCATTATGGCTACCGGCCCGGAGGACTACCTGTTTAGGCCGGGCCGGGACAACGAGAACGTTAGCCAGCTCTCTGCCTACCTGCGCCGGGTAATACCTAGTATATCGCCGGACATGGTGCCGGATACCCGCAGGTTGCGCAACACCTGGATCATTGGCCGCATTGCGGAAGGTGTTCCCACTGATGTGCTGTGTGCTGCGGCAGGGCTAAAGTCTTTGCACCAGTTCGAGGACTACGTGGTCGAGGCCGGAGCTAACCGCCGCCATGCCTACCGGATTCTTTTGGCTGGAGGCTCTACCCATGGCACCCCAGGTGGAGGCCTGTACGTGCTGTAGCTCGGCTCACGGAGACTTCCTGAGCTAGCCCTAGCGATTGCATATCTGCAAAGTCGAATTGCGGATACGCAAAACTGGTCTCATGGTGCACAGAACGCACCAGGGACGAACTACCCTGTGAACTGCGGGTTTAATCATGGAATGAGGTAAGAAGGCACCGCCACCTAGTTCGTGGTGTAGGTGTGCTCACCTCGTGAGCCATGAACGACACCCATGTAACTCACGCCCGACTCACCAGTGTTGGAAACATGCAGTTTCCAACACTGGGGTCATTGACTGCCGTATCGGTGGCTGCGATGGTTCGGCCACAAGGCCTCGCCTGTAGTGACCTCGATATTGGCAATGACACGTCCCGTCGGGATCATCTCGCCGCGGATGATTCGGGTGATGGTGGAGGCGGGGATACCACAAGCATCAGCCAAATGCTTGGCACTGGGGTAGCTCCCGTTCAGGGTGAGCTGCTGGACGTTGCGGGAAAAGTACTGCAATTTCCGCATGACCGGATCGTGGGCCTCGATATGGGCATGAGGCCAGTTGGCGTAACGCCTGACCGGAGCTTCGGCGGGAAGGTCGGAAGCCACGAGACCACTTCCTTTGAACCAGATGAAAAAGACGAACCACCTCAGTCTAAATACAGTGAGGTCTACGCTGTGATCGACACACTGACTACACGCGGATTACTCCCGCCTACTACTCCCACCGTTCAGCGCAACCGCAAGCGCGTACTCGCGACATATTTTTGCTACATGCGCGATCGCTGGTACGACGACATCGACGTGGATGGCTGCATCTACCTGCTGCGCGATGGCGGAAAAATTCGCACCTACCTGCAAGCCCGTACAGCAGATTTATCCAAGCCCAGCCTCAATGCCACCCGCCGCACCTTGAACCGCTGCGCAAGCCATGTCATTGGCCTGAAAGGCGCGCTGGAATGGGCAGAAGAATTGCCGGAGGTCTTTTACCCAGCAGCAAAAAGCTCCGCGCCGAGCCTACAACGCCAGCGAACTTATCCGCATTGATGATTGGGTTCACTCCCGCCCGCGACGCGAGTCGCGGGGCGTGGCCTGCATCATCGTGTCACTGGCCCTGGGTGCTGGCATGTCCACCGAGGAAATCTATCACTGCCGCTATGGCGACTTCACCGACTTTGGCACGGTACTAGCAGTTCGTGCTCGCGGTGGTCGTGGTATTACGCCGCGTACTGTTCCGCTGACGGCACCTTTTGACGATCTCATGCGCCAGGTGCTGCATGGTGTGGGCGAGGATCGCAGGGACGAACCACTTGTGAAACCCAACTCAGCGCGCCGCCGCAATGATGCCACAGGCCCACACCTCATATCTGACTTCATTCAAAGGACGAGCCCAAACCCATCGAGTACCGGCCTTGCCCCGACACTTCCTAGGCTGCGCTATACCTGGATCGCCGACCACGCCGCCGAGCGCGTGGACTTTAACCAGCTGCTCTATGCCACCGGAAACATTCAGCCCTTCCAGGACACGTTTCACCACATGATCGTTGAATCTGGCGCGCTCACCGAGACCGAATACCGTGAGTGGATAAGCGGCAACAGGGACGAACCAGATTACCCGCCGCTTCGAGTCGTCGAACCGAGAGCAGGAGGCGAATTCTAGGTGGCCCACTTCAACACCACACCCACCCCGCTGCTTCGCCTGGATGGAGCCAGCGTTTCCTGGGCATTGACCATCATCGACCGCACCGACATCTGCCACCATCTTGACACCTGGCGGTGCGTAGACGGCTACGACCCCGCCAAAGGAGGCAGGCCTAAATCCGTTAACGACCGCACCATCCTCGCGCTCTACCTGATTCTGGCGCGCTCTGGTCAACCCATGCACTTGACCACCATGACGACACTTTTGGCCTCGCCTGACACGACAGACAAGGCTTTAGAACTCCTTAACCTGCCCAGCCGCGATAGGGCACGACGGGTAGGAGATAACTACTTTGTTCAGCACGACCTGTGGTACTACCGCCTGTGGCGCGCGTTGCACAGATTCCTTAATGTCGTTGACCCATTCGACAACATCCCGCACCGCGCCAGGCTTACCCGCAGCGAGTTCAACCGTCTGATGGGCGAACAAGACTCTGAGCGCCGCGAAGAAAAATGGCAGCGCGCCACCTACGTGTTCAATGAGCTGGTTATGGCTAGCACTCAGGACATGCCCGAAGAATACCGAGCCAATTGGCAGGGAGACCTCACCTTAGACGGCACCCTGATTCCAGGAGTGCGCCGTGGCAACAACCGATGGACGAACCAACCAGACGATCTCATGTCTTCTGAACCGGAAGCAGGCTGGTACTCGCGAGACGAGCGGCAGGAAACACATGGCGAATCAAAGCGAAAGCGAAACGCCAAGCATGTGTGGGGTTGGGAGGCCACACTTGTTGCCGGTGTCATTCAAGACCAAGGCCCATATGCACAGCCACACCTGATTATGGGCATCGGATTCGACCGGCCCAGCCACAACCCTGCGATCCGTGGGCTGGAAGCCATGCGGCATTTAACTGACGACCCCGAGACACCTAAGAGCATAGTGGTGGGCGATCGTGCGTACTTCGCGGTGGCTAAGACCAAACACTTCCATGAACCACTGCGTAAAAAGGGATACACGCTGGTGGGAGACTACAAAACCAACCAGCTGGGAAAGCGCGGATCCTATGAAACCATGGGGTTAGTTGAAGGCCACTGGTACTGCCCGGCCATGCCGAAACCTCTGGTGGAAGCCACTGAAGACTTCTATGCCGGGCGTATTGATGAGGCCACCTACAACCAGCGGATCAACGAGCGCCGCGCCTTTGCCATGCGGAGAAAAGGCAAGAAGCTCTCCGGTGAGAGTCAGATGTTTATGTGTCCAGGTCGAGGTAAAGGAAAGACACTGGCATGTCCCTTGGTGGAAAAGAGTCAGCGCCAGGACGCGAGAGACAGAGGACTACCCTCCATCTCCGGGCCAAATCTATCTACTGCGCGCAAGGCAAAAGGAAAGTGCTGTACCAATAAGGTCTCGGTAACTATCCCGAATAAGGAGGGAATGCGCTACCGCCAAACTGGCCCTGCTTTTAAGACACCGGAATGGAAGAAGGTGTATGGCACCTGGCGCAACGTGATTGAAACCCGCAATGACTATGTAAAGAACAATCGTGGTGGTGCCGCTATTGGCGATCACACCCGCAGGCCCGTTCGTGGTTTTGCTGCGGCCTTTTTCTATACGGCCCTTGGTGTGGTTGCGGCCAATGTATCCATGATTCGGCGCTTTCTTGGCCGGGTGGAAAGGGACGAAAAGACCCCGCCACCTGGCACGCGAGATCCGCAGCCGCCGCGCGATCCGGCGCGCGAGAAGGCAAGCCCGAACGCGCCGCCTGCGCGCGAGGCTGCTTAAGACCAACTGAATACAACTTTGTTTCTAGCTCGGAAAACCACATGGGGTTCCGGGCTAGAAGTCGTTTTAGAGGGGACGAACCATGTTGTGTTTCTTATTAGTCAACGACTGGATCAGAGCGAAAACGACTAAACCCACCGCGGTAAAGCGGTGGGTTTATCTGTCGGAGACAGTTTCGCAAATGATTCAAGCTAGATTCGCAAAACCGTCGGGATAATTTGTCGGGCTAACAGGATTTGAACCTGCGACCCCTACACCCCCAGTGTAGTGCGCTACCAAACTGCGCCATAGCCCGGCGTCGCATTATTTGTTGCGACTGCCCTAGATTACATCAGGATAATTCCACAGTGAAATCTAGGCCGTGACCTGCATTAAAGCTCGCCGGTGGAATAGACCCATGCGCCATTAAGGCGCCGGAAAGACGATCGCTCCCGCTGGGAGCCCACTGCCTCGCCCTTGTAGAAGGCCTCAAATTCCACGATGCCTTCATCGTCTACAAGACCACCGCCTTCGGTATCGAGGATATCGAGGCGGTAGAACCGGATGGGGGAGTCAGCCAAGTCCAATGAGCTCGGCCGAGTCACCGGATCCCAGGTGCGCAGGAGGTAGTCCTCATCGCCGCTGACGAAGGCGCTAAAGCGTGACCGCATCAAGGCCTCGGCTGTGGGAGCTTTGGCACCGGCATGGTACTTGCCGCAGCATTCGCCAAAGCTCAGCCCGCTCGTGCAGGGGCAGCGGCGGGAATCGGCGATGGGATTGAGGGCCACCATTAGTTGGAGTCCACGATATCGGTGATGGTGGCGCCGGCGGCCATGCGCTCGACATCGGTATCACGCGCGGCTGCGCGCAGTGCATCGATATCGGAATCGCTCAAGGAGCCTTTTAGTTCGATGCGGCGCTCGAAGGAGGTGGTACCGGTCTGGGTGATGGATACGTGGACATCGTCAAGCGCAAGCTTCTTGCCGGCCTCCTTGATGGCCTGGGTGGAGGCAGCTGCCAAGGCCGACATGAGCAGGCCGGTTGCGGTAAAGCCCTTGCCCTTGCCGCCTTCCTTTTTGGTGCGGTCCGCGGTCACGGAGTGATCATTGTGGCGCACCACGACGCCGAATTTGGTGCCAGTAGCAGGGTGGGCAATGGCGGCATCCGTGCCCACTTCTTCGGGTTCATAGTCGGGAACGATAAATTGCCTGGACCAAGCCCCGATCAGATCGGCGGCGCGGGCAGCCGTCCCCTGCTTGGTGAGCAGGTGATCGGCCTTATCCAACGAGACGAGGGATTTGGGGTAGCGGGTCATGCGGAAGATATTCTGCGCATTATCGATGCCCACCGTCTGATCGATGGGGGAATGGAGGGACAATAGGGGCTTGCGCAACCGCGGTAGGTATTCTTCCGGGTTGGTTTCTGCCAAATCCTCCAGGAATTTGCGCGAAATGGTCAGGGCCCTGCCGCCCAAGACAACCTCGACCTCACCATTAGCGTCTACCTCGCCAATCTTATCCGCGTAGTGCAACACGGAGTGTGCGGGATCAAAGGGGGCGCCAATGGTGGCCACGGCCCGAATCTTTTTCATTGCAGTGGCGGCCTTGAGCACCGCCGCGCCGCCCAAGGAGTGGCCAATGAGCATCTGTGGTGCGGAATAGTGTTCTTCTAGCCAGTCCGCTGCGGCGCGGATATCGTCGACATTTTGGTTAAAGGTGGTGTCCGCAAACTCGCCTTCTGATTGCCCCAGACCGGGGAAATCAAAGCGCAGGGTGGCGATGCCGAATTCCGTTAATTGCTTCGAAGTGCGGGCCGCGCCAGGGGTATGGCGCGAGCCGGCAAAGCAATGCGCGAAGACGGCGAAGGCGAGAGGGGGAGCATCAGGAAAGTCGATGGTTCCTGCCATCTCGGTTCCTCGGCTGGACGGCAGCTTAACATTGACGGATTGCATGGCACCTACAATAACGGCCCCATAGGTTCCAAGCCAGATGAGGTTGACTAGAGTCGTAGGCAGCCAGCCCCTAAAGGAGGAATTGTCGTGGGAGCATTCGATTGGTTCTGGAAAGCGATGGGCTCGCAAAGCGAGCGAAACGATAAGAAATCCAAGGCCATCGTGGATGAAGCTCGCTCCGCCGCGGAGAAATTCGCGCAGAGCGACGATGCTGCCGTGGCCCAAGCCGCCCGCGATGCGGTGCGCGGCGGCGAGGTCGCAGACAAGGCCCAATTCCTGGGTGCCCTTGCCGTCGCGTGTGAACGCACCCTGGGCCTGCACCCATTCACCGTGCAATCGCAGGCGGTACTGCGACTGCTTACCGGCGATGTCATTCAAATGGCTACCGGTGAGGGCAAGACTCTCGTTGGCGCGATGGCCGCAACGGGTTTCGCGCTGACTGGAAAGCGCGTCCACGTCGTGACGGTCAATGACTATCTGGCCAGCCGCGATGCCGAATGGATGCGGCCTGTCGTGGAATTTTTTGGGCTGCAGGTAGCCTCCGTCACGGAGGGCATGAGCGCGGATGAGCGCCGCGCAGCCTATGCGCAGAATATTATTTATTCCCCGGTCAATGAATTGGGATTTGACCTATTGCGCGATAACCAGATCACCGAACGCGCACAGACGGTGCAGGCGCCTGGCGATGTCGCCTTGGTGGACGAGGCCGATTCCGTCCTAGTGGATGAGGCCCTCGTGCCCCTGGTTCTGGCAGGAAATCGCCCCGGTGAAGCTCCCACGGGGCAAATTACCAATGTGGTCTCCCGCCTCCGAGAGAACCACGAGTACGTCATCTCAGATGACGGGCGCACGGTGCAGCTTACCGATGTCGGCGCAGCCCGCGTAGAGCGAGAGCTCGGCATCGATTCCCTTTATTCCGAGGACAATATCGGCACCGTCCTCGTCAAGGTCAACTTGGCGCTGCACGCAAAGGCGCTGTTGATACGCGATATTCACTACATCGTGGTGGACGGCAAGCTGCAGCTTATCGATGCCTCCCGTGGTCGCGTCGCCGATCTGCAACGCTGGCCCGACGGGCTGCAGGCAGCGGTAGAGGCCAAAGAGGGCTTGGAAGTCTCTGAGGGCGGGCGCATCCTCGATACGATTACCCTGCAAGAACTCATGCGACGGTACCCGCTGGTCTGTGGAATGACGGGTACTGCGGTAGAGGCCACCGACCAGCTGCGGCAATTTTATGACCTGCACGTTTCCGTGATCGATCGGAATAAGCCACTGCAGCGCTTCGATGAACAAGATCGCATTTTTGCCACCATAGGGGAGAAGTCAGCGGCCATCGTCGAAGAAATTGCCCACCTGCACGAAGCCGGTCAACCAGTGCTTGTGGGAACCCAAGACGTTGCGGAATCAGAAAATTTGGCGGAGGCCTTGCGCGATCGCGATATCGAAGTCAACGTGCTCAACGCCAAAAATGACCGCGAAGAGGCACAGATTGTCGCCGAAGCCGGCGATATTGGGCGGGTAACCGTCTCCACACAAATGGCCGGCCGCGGTACCGACATCAAGCTCGGTGGTGCCGATGAGGCCGACCACGATGAGGTGGCCGAACGCGGCGGCCTTGCCGTGATCGGCACCTCCCGGCACCGCACGGCGCGGCTCGATAACCAGCTGCGCGGGCGTGCAGGGCGCCAAGGAGATCCTGGCCTGGCGCTGTTTTTTGTCTCCCTGGAAGATGATGTGGTGCAACAAGGCGGCGCTGGGGAAAAGGTCAGCGCGCAACCTGGCCCTGGCGGGCTCATCGAATCCAAGCGGGTGCAGGACTTTGTCGCCCATTGCCAGCGGGTGACAGAGGGCCAGTTGCTAGAAATTCACGCCCAGACCTGGAAGTATAACCAGCTCTTGGCGGATCAGCGCATCATCATCGATAAGCGCCGTGCAACGCTATTGGATACGGACCAGGCATGGCAGGAACTAGCCGACCGCGCACCAGAGCGGGCCAGCGAGCTTGCGGATATCCCGGAGGTAGTGCGCATCCAGGCAGCGCGCGAAATCATGCTGTATCACCTGGACATGGGCTGGGCAGACCACCTCGAACTGCTCGATGATGTGCGCGAATCCATCCACCTGCGCGCCATCGCGCGCGAGACCCCGATCGATGAGTATCACCGCATTGCGGTGCGCGAGTTTAAGGACTTGGCGCAGCGGGCGGTGGATCAGTCAGTAGAGACCTTCAGGCAGGTGCCTATTGACTCTGAGGGGGCACACCTTGCAGACTCTGGGTTGAACCGTCCAAGCGCAACGTGGACCTATATGGTCTCTGATAACCCCCTTGCGGGGCAGGGAAATTCCGTGTTGAGCGGCATCGGAAACATTTTCCGGTGAAATAATTGCCCACTGAGAGATCACAGACTCGGAAGAGTCGCTATTATTGGTATAAGTAACTCAAAACTAATCCCCGGAGGTAACAATGAGCGAGAACACCGGAACCCCGGAACCACAGGTGGAGACCACCTCTGTATTCCGCGCTGACCTGCTCAAGGAAATGGAAAATGGCACCAAGGGAACCGATACCTCTGCGGTAGGTACGGAAAACCTGGAAGATGGCCAGGCGTTGCTCGTCGTCAAGCGCGGCTCCAATGCCGGTGCCCGCTTCCTGCTGGATCAGGACACCACCACGGCAGGGCGCCACCCAGAGGCAGATATCTTCCTGGATGATGTCACCGTTTCCCGCCGCCACGCCGAATTCCGCAAGAACGATGACGGCCAATTCGAGGTAGTAGACGTGGGATCCTTGAACGGCACCTACGTCAACCGCGAGCCGCGCAATTCGCAGGCGCTCGAGGTTGGAGATGAGATTCAAATCGGTAAATTCCGCCTCGTATTCATCACCAAGCAGGACTAAAACTGCAGCAGACAAACCGTTTTGCCGGACTCGGTTAAAGCGGTTTAGTCTCCTTTTTATATTTAACGACTACTGAGACACCTGTAAAGAGATAGACACAGTGAGCGCAGCAGAATCCGCGGCGGCATCAGCTCGCCGCAAGAGCCCGAACACGAAGAAGGCTAAGACCATGTCCATTGGCGTGGTCTTAGAAACGCTGAATCAGCAATTTCCTGATGTCACTGTGTCTAAAATCCGCTTCCTCGAGTCAGAGGGGCTAATTTCTCCCCAGCGCACTGCCTCCGGCTACCGCCGGTTCACGCAGGAAGACGTGGATAGGTTGCGCTATATCTTGACCACCCAGCGGGATAATTACACCCCGCTTAAGGTTATCCGCGAGCAGCTGGAAGCAATGGATTCCGGCCAGGTCACCGCCATTGTTTCTGCTGGCAATGCGGAGACCTTACTGTCCCCGCAACAGTTCAAAGCACCCGCGGTAACGCGCTTGACCGATGCCGAGGTAGCAGAGCAAGCCGGAGCATCCGAGGCGGATATTGCCACCTTTATCAAGGACAAGCTCATTAAGCCGGATGCCGCGGGATTTTTCAATACCGATGATGTGGCCATTGCTTCTGCCGCAGTTGCACTGCAGGCTTTTGGCTTTAGCTCTAGCCAGCTGAAGTCCCTGCGAAATAGCGCCCGCCGCCAGGCGGATTTAATCTCCCAAGTCGCGGCCCCCGTAGCGCACTCGAATTCCGATACCGCTCACCAGCAGGCAGAAGAACTGTCCCAGCAGATGACGGCGCTAGTGGTTTCTTTGCATGCCACCTTGGTAAAGACGGATTTGCGCCACGAATTTAACGGCTAACTCACCATGGCTGCCTCCCATGTGGGAGAGTGGTAGCTATGAGTGATGTAACCCTTGAATTTCACGGCATTCACCAGCTTGGGCCAGAAGATGATGTCTGCGCACTGCTGCGTTGGCCCGAAGACAATCGCCTCATTCCCGTCTGGCTTTCGGCCGTAGACGGAATCCAATTGGCTACCGTTTTTGCTGACCAGCGCCCGAACCGCCCCACGACCCACGATCTTCTGTGCGAGGTCTTGGAGGCTGCAGGTGGCGTCGAGGCCATCGAGATTGTCAACCACCATCAAGGCACCTTCATGGTGGATATTCAGACCGCGCAAGGTGAAGTTTTTGATGCGCGTGTAAGCGATGCCTTGGCGGTAGCCGAGTACTTTAAGGTGCCCATCGTTGCCGAATCTGCGCTCTTGGCGCAGGTATCCGTCTTCGCCAGCGAGGAGGACATCAAGGAATACTTCGACCTCGAGCTTCCTACCCCCACACAGGACTGGGAAGACAGCGATGCCTCCTCCGCCGAGGAAAGCACCTCTGCATCCGGAAACGCGCAGGCCGATGCCGATTTCGAAGAGATGATGCGCAGCCTTGGCATGGATGAATCCGATTTCCACACGGGGGAAGAAGACGAAAAAAATTAATGACACGCGTGTGACTAATGGTGACAATGTGGTTTTTAAAGTCTAAAGTTGTACTCGAAGGTTAAGCAAGCACCGCTTGACGGGGGTGTGCGCTTGGCATTTAATTGATCTTTAGAGCTTCCAACAAACCCCATTGGAGTAATTACGTGAGCATCACCGAGGACACTCAGTCCGAGTCCCAGTACGTCCAAGAATCCCTCTTTGATGTGGGACCGGACGAAGAAGTGGGGTACCGCGTGCCCATCGCCTGCCAGGTTGCTGGCATCACCTATCGCCAGTTGGACTACTGGGCACGCACCAACTTGGTCAACCCCTCCATTCGCACCGCCCGCGGCTCGGGTTCACAGCGCCTTTATTCTTTCAAGGACGTCTTGGTCCTCAAGATTGTCAAGCGCCTGCTCGACACCGGCATTTCCCTGCAGAATATCCGTTTGGCCGTGGAATCGTTGCATGACCGCGGCGTTAACGATTTGGCTGAGCTCACCCTCGTCTCTGATGGCACTACCGTGTACGAGTGCCGCTCCAATGATGAGGTCATTGACCTTCTCGCCGGCGGGCAGGGTGTCTTCGGCATCGCAGTGCCGGGAATCTTGAAGGAACTGTCCGGCACGATTACGTCCTTCCCCGCAGAGCGCATCGAGGAATTGCCCGATGACAACGTGGTTGGCTTGGATGAGCTCGCCGCTCGCCGCAACCGCAAGAGTTCCTAAGTCTTCTTAATAAGTTCTCCCTCCAGACCCCAGCTCACGGGGGTGGAGGGAGAACTTTTTTGTTTAAACCCCAGCGGCCTTATCCATCGCGGCGTTGAGGTCCTCCTGCGTACCCGCATCGACGCTAGTGAAGTTGTCAGCGGCGTTCTTTAGCTGTTCATCGATAGCCCCTGGGCCCACGTGGACGACGGATAGCTCTACGTTGTCTGACTTCGCGCCGTCAAGAGCGGCGGCAAACTGGGCATCGTCCATATCGAGCTCGGTGCCCGTTGTCACGAGGAGCACCCGTGCCTTCCGGTTGGTACCGGCGGCCTGATCCGCAGCGGTGTTCAGCGCGGCAATTGTGGCGCTGCGCGATTGCGGCACCCCACCGGTGCCGAATGCCGCGAGTGTCTTCGGCACCGCAGGGCCATTGCCGAATCCGAGGTTATCGCGGTACCCCACCGACGCGGCCTCCGAAATGGGGGACGAATAGTTCCACAAGGCTACCTGGCTATTGTTGTCACTCAATTTTTCCGCGGTGCCAGATAGCGCCTGTTGCGTTGCATCAAACATCGCGGTCATATTCGCAGAAGTATCAACGAGCAGGAGAGTATTGGGGGCCATCTCCACGGTGGAAGAGGAAGCCGAGCCCGAAGCCTCTTCGCCGTCGTCCGGCGTACTCGGAGCGGAGGAGGAGACTCCTGGGCTGCTTTCCACAGGGGATTGGGACGCGGTTTCTGCGGCCGTAGGCTCTCCAGAGTCATCCCCAGCGCGCAACAGGAAAATCAACGGTGCGATGACGGCAAGGATTGCGATGATGATAACCGCGATAACCCAGCCAGCTAGTGCGAATCTGTTTTCCCCGTTTGAGTGCCGTGCCATGTAGTGCCTTTCTCCAAAACTCCCGAGCCAGCGCATGATGCGTTTAATCTAGTGTAACTGGCAATAAGCCCTTTCCATTACTGCGACAAGCCGCTCGCGCAGCGGTTGCGCTCGCTGCGCGAGGCCCCGTTGACGGTTGACATACGTCGCCTTGCCCTCTGGTGTTTCAATAGGAACTACCCCAAGGCCCCAATTACGGCAATCGTACGGGGAGGCCTCCATGTCAAGGATGCGGGCATCGATAGCCAGATCCAGGCAATCGAGGAAGAGATCGCCTGGGACCAAGGGCCCCAGCTTCCACGCCCATTTATAAAGGTCCATGGTCACGTGCACGCAGCCTGCTTGGTCATTGGCAGGTTGATCCTCACGGTGGAGCACCGTCAGATTGAGCGGGCGCGCCGGCAGAGTAAAGAAACGGAACGCATCATAATGCGAGCACTTTAGGGAATGAGTATCAACGACGCGGTTGGTTCCTTCTGCGCCTAAGCGCAGCGGGAGATCATGGCGTGGGGAATCGGTGTGGTAAACCATCGCCCATTCATGCAGACCAAAGCAATCAAAGTGCACCGGGTTGGTGGCAGAGCGCCGCAGCAGATCCAAAATATAGTCAACGGAACTTCCGCGCCGTTGCATATAGGACTCCACGTCCACGGTGATGCCGTCCGCAGTCTCGTGGTAATCGCGCCAGCTAGCCTGCGGCGCGTCACCCTCGAGCGCCGTGTCAATGCCCGGGTGCCAGCGCTTTAGGTGCGACGGGCGGACAGGGTAATACTCAAAGAGGAAATCAAATACGGGATGATAGCTGCCCGGATGGCGAAACCTCTCCAGTCGGTCCGCCGCCCGCCGTTCGTGCTCATCCATGCGGGCGGTCCAGTCAGTGGTAGATAAAACCTGCACGGGCGTCTCCTCCTTTCTATTGCGCTAGCGCTTAGCGACGCCGCCCCTTACCCCTCCTGGCTCCACCAACCTGCCGCTTTTGTTGGCGTGGGGATTGTTTCTTTTGTTGCTGGCCCGCGCCGTTAGACCCGTCTTGGCCCGGCGGTGGAAGGGCCGGTCCGTGCGGCTTGCGGGCGCCGGTGACCGTGCGCAGCTCAGGAGCACCGGCCAGATTTTCGCGGTGGGAAATATCGTGTTCGGTAGCGCTCACACCGGCCTTCTTGATGAGGGCAGCTACCTCTGAGCGCTGTTCATCAGTGACCAAGGTAACCACCGTGCCTGTTGCGCCGCCGCGCGCAGTACGCCCTGCGCGGTGGAGGTAGGCCTTGTGTTCTGCAGGCGGATCCACGTGGACGACGAGTGAAACGTCTGCAATATCGATGCCGCGCGCCGCGATATCGGTGGCAACGAGGACTGGAATGGAGCCATCGGCAAAGCCAGAAATGGCGCGGGTGCGCGCGCCCTGGCCCTTATCCCCGTGCAGTGGATAGGCGTTAATGCCGGCACGCCGAAGCTTTTTCACCTGCCTATCCACGCCGTGCTTGGTACGCATGAACATGATGGTCTTGCCTGCGCGCGCGGCGATGCGCATGACCACCTCGTTGCGGGCGGGGCGATCACCCAGGAAAAACAGGTGGTGCGACATCGAATCCACCGCTGCGGCGACGGGAGCCGTGGAGTGGATCACGGGATCGTGCAGGAATTGCTCGACCAGCTTATTAACATCCCCATCGAGGGTCGCAGAAAAAAGCAGCCGCTGACCGGTGGGTGGGGTGTAGTTTAAAAGCTTGCGCACCTGGGGAAGAAACCCCATATCGGCCATCTGGTCTGCCTCGTCCAAGGTAGTGATCTGTACCTTGTCAAAGGACAACTTGCCTTGTGCGATGAGATCCTGAGCGCGACCAGGTGTGGCGACCAAGAGGTCCACTGGACGCGCCAGAGAGCGAATGTGGTGGTTGATATTGACGCCGCCGACCACCGCGAGAACGCGCAGCCCTAATGCGGCGGCGGGTTCATCGAGGCGTTGCTGGATCTGCGTCGCTAACTCGCGGGTGGGGGCGAGCACGACCGCGCGGGGCTGGCCCGGGGTAGAGGCGCCCGAGCCAACCAATCGGGCCAATGTGGGAAGCCCAAAGGTAAAGGTCTTTCCGGAACCGGTAGGCCCACGGCCAAGTACGTCTTTGCCTGCGAGTACATCCGGGATAGCTGCGGCTTGGATGGGAAATGCTTCCGTGATTCCTTGGTTGTGTAGAACGTGAACCACGCGCTGAGGTAAGCCGAGTTCGGCAAAAGTAGTCATCGTTGGGCAATTCTAACCGGTGGGTGCGTAAAATCCTGCATCGGGCAACGCACGATTGGTGGACCACCGTACAAGTGAGAAATCCCATAGCAAAAATAGGGTCCTGTTTTAGGTATTTCACTGGTTACTACCTAACGTGGAAGGTGGTGCTGGGAAGCACGCAAGATTTATTCCTCCACTCACAGGCCCCTTCCAGGGCCATTACGAACTGTTAAGGAGTCGTCTCCATGGCTCAAGCACAAGCAACCGCAGCCAGTTCTTCTTCCCACTCCTCGCCACAGGAATCAACTGAGCCCACGAAGAAGGAGAGGTATCACCTTGACGCCGTGTGGTTCGCGCTGGCCTTCGTGGCCTTAGCGGCCGTCTTAGTTATCCCGATCCCGGGACTCGACTGGCCTGCCAAAGTGGCTCTGGGCATGCTGGCCTTCGCGGTGATCATGTGGGTGACCGAGGCCGTGAGCTATCCGGTAAGTGCCCTGCTGATCGTCGGCCTTATCTCGCTGCTTTTGGGGCTTGGGCCGGATCCAGAATCCGATGGCATCTACGGCACCTCCAATGCCCTCAAGGTCGCGATGACAGGATTTTCCTCCTCCGCGGTAGCACTCGTGGCCGCGGCACTGATCTTGGCCGGAGCGATGCAGGCTACGGGCTTGCATAAGCGGATTGCCTTGTACGTGTTGAAGATCGCGGGGGAGAAGACCTCCCACATCGTTATCGGCGCCATTGCGATTGCCATCATCTTGGCCTTCTTCGTTCCCTCTGCCACCGCGCGTGCGGGCGCCGTAGTGCCCATCTTGCTCGGTATGGTAGCCGCCTTCGGCTTGTCCTATGAGTCGAAGCTGGGCGCCTTGCTCGTCATTACCGCAGCGCAGGCCGTATCGATCTGGAACGTGGGCATCAAGACCGCCGCCGCACAAAACCTCGTGGCGGTGGGATTTATCGAGGATCAAATGGGGCAGTCGGTCTCGTGGGGCCAATGGTTCATTTGGGCCGCGCCGTGGTCCATCCTGATGTCCATTGCGTTGTATTTCATCATGCGCGCCGTCATCAAACCGGAAACGGAACGCATTGAGGGAGGAAAGGAGCTCATCGCCAAGCAGCTAGAGGATCTCGGGCCCACCTCACCGGAAGAGAAAAGGCTCATCGGATTTTCCCTTCTCCTGCTCTTCTTCTGGGCCACGGAGGGACTGCTGCACCCGATTAGCTCGGCCGTCATTACTGCGGTGGCCGTTGCCCTGATGCTGTTACCGAAGATCGGCGTGTTTACCTGGCCAGAAGCGCAAATATCCGTGAGCTGGGGTACCCTCATCGTCTTTGCCATTGGCATTTCCCTCGGCTCGTTCCTGCTGGATACGGGCGCTGCCACGTGGTTATCAGAAAAGACCTTTGGGCTTATGGGGCTGGATTCGCTGCCGATTCTGGCAACTATTGCATTGGTATCGCTATTTAATATCCTGATCCACTTGGGCTTTGCCTCTGCTACCTCGCTGGCCTCCGCGCTCATCCCGGTCTTTATCGCCTTGGCCGCCACACTGGATGTGCCCAACGGCGGCATCGGCTTCGTGGTCATCCAGCAGTTCGTCATCTGCTTCGGGTTCTTGCTGCCCGTCTCCGCGCCGCAAAATATGCTGGCCTATGGCACCGGCGCCTTTAGCACCAAGCAATTCCTTCGCTCTGGTATCCCGCTGACCATCGTCGGATACCTGCTCATCCTGCTGCTCTCTGCCACCTATTGGGCGTGGCTCGGCTTGGTCTAACACCAGGTACTAAAAAGGGAGGGCCTGCACGGTGCAGGTCCTCCCTTTTTATATGCAGCGCTTAATCCGTCTGCGTCAGGCTGCGATCACCGGACCACTCGACGTGGAAGGTGCCGGGCTTGTCGGTGCGCTTGAAGGTGTGCGCACCAAAGAAGTCGCGCTGGCCCTGGATAAGGGCGGCGGGCAGGCGGGTGGCGCGCAGGCTGTCGTAGTATGACAGCGAGGAGGCAAAGACCGGAGCCGGCAGGCCCATCTGGGTTGCAGCGACGACGACGCGGCGCCACGGTTCGATGAGGTCTTCCAGCTCACCCTTGAAGTAGGGATCCAGGATGAGGGCGGGAAGCTCTGGATTGGTATCAAATGCCTCGCGGATGCGGTCCAAGAACTTAGCGCGGATGATGCAGCCGCCGCGCCAGATGGTTGCTAGGTCGCGCGGATCGACATCCCAACCGAATTCGGTGGAACCAGCCTTGATCTCATCGAAGCCCTGGGAGTAGGCGATGAGCTTGGCGGCATACAACGCACGGCGAACGTCTTCGATGAAGGCATCCTTGTCGATGTCGAAGTCCGCGTTCGTGCCTGCTGGAAGCTGTCCCTCCTGCGCGGCGGCGCGCTGCTGGCTCGAAGAAGACAGTGCGCGGGCAAAGACGGACTCGGCGATACCAGTAATTGGCACGCCCAATTCCAAGCCATTGATGGCAGTCCAGCGGCCGGTACCTTTCTGGCCGGCGGCGTCCAAGATGACATCGACAAGCGGGGCGCCCGTGTCCGGATCCTTCTGGGCCAGTACCTCGGCGGTGATCTCAATGAGGTAGGAGTCCAGGTCGCCGGAGTTCCATTCCTTGAAAATCTCCGCAATCTCGGCAGGCTCCATGCCAGCGCCGTAGCGCAGCAGCTGGTAGGCCTCGCCGATGACCTGCATATCGGCGTACTCGATGCCGTTGTGGACCATTTTGACGAAGTGGCCGGCGCCATCCGGGCCGATGTGGGTCACGCACGGGGTGCCATCGACCTCCGCGGCGATGGACTCCAGGATGGGGCCGAGGGTCTCCCAGGACTCAGCCGGACCACCAGGCATGATGGATGGGCCGTTCAAGGCGCCTTCTTCGCCGCCGGAAATGCCAGCGCCCACGAAGTGCTTACCGCGCTCGGCCACTTCCTTTTCGCGGCGAATGGTATCCGTAAACAGCGCATTGCCGCCATCGATGATGATATCGCCGTCATCCATGGCATCGGCAAGCTGGTCAATGACCGCATCGGTGGCCTTGCCCGCCTGCACCATGATGATGGCCTTGCGGGGGCGCTCCAAGGAAGCCACGAAATCCGCGATGGACTCGGAAGGAATAAAGTTTCCTTCGTCGCCGTGGGCCTCAATGAGGGCGTGGGTCTTTTCTGGGCTGCGATTATAGACGGCGACGGTATTGCCATTGCGGGCAAAGTTGCGGGCCAGGTTGGAGCCCATTACCGCTAGGCCGACAACACCAATGTGCGCAAGTTCGTTCTTTTCAGTCATGGTGCCTATCCTACGTCACCGCCTCACTTTCGCCGCGCTGGCGGCTAAGCTTGAAGGCTATGTCAGATACCCAGATACTCAATGACTTACTCCATACCGCGCATACGCGCCTGCTCAACGAGGAGGAACTGGAGAAACTAAATTCGGTTAACGGCGGGCTTGCTGAGTTCATCGGGCTCACCTTCGACCGCGTGGGCCCGACCGAGGCCCGCGCACACCTCACCGTGACCCCTCAGCACCACCAACCGTGGGGCGTGGCGAATGGCGGGCTATATTGCACCATCGCGGAAACGGTGGCCTCCCTTGCCAGCGTCGCGGCTGCCGATGCCCCAGCGATGGGGGTCAATAACTCCACGGACTTCATCAAGGCGACAGGTGAGGGCGAGCTAGAAGCTGTGGCCACCCCCATTCAATTGGGCACGCGGACCCACGTGTGGAGCGTAGAAATGTGCCAAGGAGACACCCTAGTTGCACGCACCACGCTGCGCACCATGATTATGGCTGAGCGCAGCTAGAGCCAGTGGTTCTTCCGGAACCACGCCCACAGGCCGCCCACGACAGCGACCATGATGATGATTGCCATGGGATAGCCAAAGGCCCAGTGAAGCTCCGGCATGATATCGAAGTTCATGCCGTAAATACCGGCGACGAGGGTCGGCGCGGCCCACATACCGACGACGGCCGAGATCGTGCGCATATCCGAGTTTTGCTGCATGGTGACCTTGGCCACCGAGGCATCAATAAGCGAGGTCAGGCGTTCATCGAAGCTGGCGACCAAGTCATTGACCACGAGCTCGTGGTCATAGACATCGCGCAGGTAGGACCGGATCTGCTTAGAGATGAGATCCTTGTGATCCGAGACCATCGCCTTTAGCGCCGCAGACAGCGGATAAATGGCGTGCTTCATCTCCAAGACTTCGCGCTTGAACATATAAATGCGGTCGACGTCGAATTTGAGGTTCGGGGTAAAGATTTCCTCTTCGAGTTCATCGACTTCATCGCTAATCAGGCGGGCGACCTCGGAGTAGCGGTCCACCATCATGTCCAGGATCTTCCAGGCCATGGCGACGGGGCCGAGCTCCACCAGGTCCTGCTCGTCTTCGACCGTGTAGGCCAGATTGGGCAGCTTCGCACCGTGGCGAACGGTAATGATGAAGTTAGAGCCCATAATCATCTGGATTTCGCCCGTGGAAATAATCTGGCGCTTATCTTTCACCTCATCGTGGTCGCGGTAATTCACCGAGCGGGCCACCACAAAGAGCTGGTCATCGTAGCGCTCCAGCTTCGGGCGCTGGTGGGCCATGACGGCGTCTTCCACGATGAGCTCGTGGATGCCAAATTGCGAAGCGATCTTCGTCATCTGGGATTCATAGGGCTCATGCAGGCCCACCCAGACGAACCCGCGGCCGTATTCCGCCACGGTTTCCAAGGCGGAATGCGCGGAATACTCGCCGGGCAGGGCCTCACCATCGACGAAGACGCGGCAGTGCTCAATGGCGCGCTCCGCGGGAACCGGCGGGAAGGAGGGCTGGCTAGGAGGCGTGGATTTCTTTCGGCCTCTAAAGGGCGTGGGTACGGACGGCATCGTTTCAGCCTCCTTTGCACGGTAGTGCGGATAGTAACGCAATCAAGTAGTAAAACGGGCCACGTTTTACGCAGCGGGTAAAGCTTACACCGACGGTGGGTAATATAATCGAATCTATGCCAACGTGGAAAGAAGTTACCGAAGCCAATCCCGCCCACTCCCATAATTTCGCCCGCAAATGGAAGATGCTTGAGGCGCAGGGCAAAGACATTCATGGGGAGGCCCGGCTTGTCGATGCCATGGTGGAACGCAATTCCACCATCCTCGACGCCGGCTGTGGAACCGGCCGCGTCGGCGGGGAATTGCTGCGCCGCGGACACAGCGTGGTGGGCATTGACGTGGATCCCATTTTGATCGAACACGCCGAACATGACTTCCCCGACGGCGAGTGGTTCGTCGGGGACCTGTGCACGGAAGAGGTTCCTGAAGGCCCCTTTGACTTGGCTGTTTCCGCAGGAAACGTCATGGGCTTTTTGGCCGTGGATGGCCGCGAGGAAGCCCTGCGGAATATTTTTAACTCGCTGACCCCCGGCGGGCGCTTCGTCACCGGCTTTGGGGAAGGCCGCGGATGGGACTTCCAGGACTTCCTCGATATGGCGCAGAAGGTGGGCTACCGCGTTGACTTCACGTTTTCTTCCTGGGACATGAAGCTATTTTCGGAGCATTCCACCTTTTTGGTCGCCGTGCTATCCCGCCCGGGTGCGGACCTCTTGGCCTAAGGCCTTAAAAGCGCCGGTCCGCTTGGTCGAAGAAATCGACCTCGTGGATGCTGGCGCTGATAAAGGCGCGCTCGGCACGGGTCCGAGTGGCCTCATCCGCCTTTTCTAAAGTTTCCTCCACAATCTTGATGCTCTCGCGCACCCCGGCGAGGAAATCTTCCCCGCCGTACACCTCCAACCAAGCATGGTAGGGGTGATCGGGCGAGTCGAATTCCGCCAAGTGCAGGCCTACCTCCGCATACAGCCAGTAGCAGGGAAGTACCGCCGCGATGCCAACCGCATAATCATCCGTGTGCGTGCTGCGGATGAGAAAATCCGTATAGGCACTGGTGACCCGCGATAGCGCCGTAGTAGCAGAATCCTTCAACCATCCGCGGTGCAGTTCAGCCTCCTCCGCGAGGCATTCGTAGGCGCCCTGCGCCCAGTGCAATTGCTGTGCGGTATCGGGCGCTTGGCTGGCCAGGCGAGCCAAGGCCTTCGAGTAGGACGCCAGGTATTGCGAATCCTGATCGAGGTAGAAGCTGAAAGCATCGTTGGCAAGTGCCCCGGACCCCAGCTTCTGAATAAAGGGTAGTGCCTTTACCTGCTCCCAGTGCTCCGCCGCGATATTCCACAGGCGCTGCGTGTACGGGCCAGCGGCCGCTACTCGCGGCTGATCGGCATTTTCTACCTCTTCCAATGGCCCGGACAAGTGAGGAAGCGGTACCGAGGACGCAGCCCGCATCAAGCGCTGCGGGCGGTGCAGGTGGTCTACCGGCCCGCTGCCTTTGCCGACGGCCAGCGCATCCGCGTTGGCAATCGCCTCGTGCAGCCAGTCCGTGGACCACTCTAGGGCGGTGGCGGCATCATCGCCTGCACCTAGCCGCGTTGCTAGGGCAGAGGAGAGGGAGCAGCCCGTGCCGTGGGTATTCTTGGTCTGCACTCGAGCCGATTCCACGCGGTGAACCTTGCCATCGGCAGTGACCACGGCGTTATCGGCAATCGCCGAGTCAAGGTGCCCGCCCTTGACGATGACCGCCGTATCCGCCTCAGCGGCCCACGTCTTAGCCACCTCGATGGCACGGTCCAAATCCGTGGCTTCCTCCGTCTGTGTCAGGACGGCCAGCTCCTTGAGGTTGGGCGTGATGACATCAGCTCGGGAACACAGCTCGCGCACCGCCTTTTCCGCCGCGGGGTCCAAGAGGCGGTCGCCACTGGTGGCCACCATGACCGGGTCCAAGACCACGGGGACGGACGGGGCGATCTGGTCGAGGAACGTGGATACGAGGTCGGTGATGGGGGCATCGGCCAGCATGCCGATCTTGATGGCATCGATGTTTACGTCTTCGCGGACGGAATCCAGCTGCTCTTGGAGGAAATCCAGCGGCGGGACGTGGACGCTGCGCACGCCCTGGGTATTTTGGGCCACCAGCGCGGTGACCACGCTCATTCCATACCCGCCCGCGGCGGCGATGGACTTCAAATCGGCCTGGATGCCGGCTCCGCCTGTGGGATCGGTTCCAGCAATCGAGAGAATACGGGGGGAGGTTCCTTTAGCCACAGTAGGCCTCCTTTAGGTTGTGTGCTGCCGCTGCCGGGTCATCGGCAGCCATAATGTCGCTGACCACGCAGATCCCTGCGAAGTCGCTTGCAGAAAGTTCGTGGGCATTGTGTGCCTTGATGCCGCCGATGGCGACGGACTCGATGCCGCGTTCGCGCGCCGCGGTGGCAAGCCGCCTGGCGGCCTCGGCACCGATTCCCGCTGGCGCATTCTTCTTGGTCGCCGTCGAGTGAACCGGGCCGATGCCAATGACATCGGGGGCCTCCTGCGGGTCAATGGCGTCCAGCTCTTCCCGCGTGCCCACAGAAAGCCCGATGAGCTTATCGGGGCCAAGCAGCTCCCGTGCTTGGTGTAAATCCATATCGTTTTGGCCAATGTGCAGGTGGCAGCCTACCTTGGCCGCTACCTCGACACGGTCATTGATAAAAAGCGGTACGCCGCCTAAGACCTTCATGAGTTCGCGGGCGGTAGCCTCGACCTCCTCGTCGCTGGCCTCCTTATCGCGCAATTGCACGACGGTAGCCCCGCCGCGAACCGCCTCTTGCACGATGGGAACGACCTTGTCCCGCCCGCCGGCGAGCTCAGGATCGGTGATGAGATACAGCGTCCAATCGATGCTCATGACAGCTCCGCAACGTCTGCGACCTCGGAGGCAGAGATCCGCTCCTCGATCCCACCGGTGGACAGCTCATACAGCGCATCGAGCCAGGCAACCGCAAAGGAGCCGGGCGCCGTGGATTTCTCCGCGGCAACGCTGCCTGCGGCCCCCACATGCGCATGCGCTGCGATGATCGCTGTGAATGGATCCTCCCACGCTGCCAGGTAAGCCGCGCAGATAGCGCCCAGCGAACAACCCGTGCCGATGACGTTTTGCAGCATCGGGTGTCCAGACTCGAGGCTTACCGCACGCGGCGTTTCGCCTGTCTGCACGATGAGATCCGTGGGGCCAGACACGGCAATTACGGCTCCAGTATCCCGGGACAGTTTGAGCGCTGGTTCCAGTGCCGCCTCCACGCCATCGGTAGATTCCACGCCGCGCCCGCCGGCTCCGGTTCCGGCCAAAGCGATGATTTCGGAGGCGTTGCCGCGAATCGCCGTCGGGCGCTGCGGCAAGACTTCATGCATGAACTCGGTGCGCTTTTGCAGACCACCCGCGCCGACGGGATCGAGGACCCACGGGTTTCTAGCCGCGGTCGCACCGGCGATTGCCTCTCGCATGCCGGCGTATTGCTCGGAATTCGGGGTTCCGCAATTGATAAGCACACCGCTGGCGATCTTCGCAAAATCTTGCGACTCATCTGGGGTATCTACCATTGCCGGGCTGGCGCCGATGGCCAAAAGCGCATTGGCAGAAATATTGCTGACGACCTTATTGGTCAAGCACTGAATAAGTGGAGCGGTATCGCGCACCGCATCGTGGGCACAGAGAAATGAACAATCCACAACAATCCCTTCGCTAGTTCTAACTGAGAGCAGGTTCAATGGGTGTATCTCAGCCACTGCGTGGCACCCCATGTTGTAATGCCCAAGCCTAACAAAAATGGGAAAATAGGAACGAAAACCACAAAAGCCGCCGCCCACAGCCCCATAGCGGGGTAGTAGGACAGCGGCTGGTGCCGAGGAGAATTTAGTTCTTCTTCTCTTCTTCTGCCTCATCGATGAGGTTGCGGGCGATGCGCTGCTGGGTAGTAATCTCCAAGTTGCCGCGGTTGCGGGAGAGGATATTAGCCGCCCAGTTGACCAATACGGCCAAGCGGCTGCGTAGACCAACGACGTAGGTCAGGTGCAAGGCCAGCCATGCCAACCAGCCTGGGAAGCCGGAGAATTCGGTCTTGCCCAGCTTCACAACGGCATTGAAGCGGGTCACGATGGCCATCGAGCCCTTGTCGAAGTACTCGAAAGGTTCCTTTTCATCGGCCGTGGACTCCTCGTCCACCTTGGTCTCGATGAGCTTGGCGACGTGCTCGCCACCCTGAATTGCCACCTGTGCCAAGCCCGGCAGGCGGTTCAGGGACATCATGTCACCGATGATGTAGACGTTGTTGAAGTCACCAACGGTCATGTCATCGTTGACGGAAACGCGGCCCGCGCGGTCAGCCTCGACTCCGGCCTGGTCAGCGACCATCTTGCCCAGTGGGGAAGCGGAAACACCAGCGGACCAGATCTTGGTCGCGCCCTCGAGGGTGACCTCTTCCTCGGTCTTCATGTTCTTGTAGGTTACGGAGTCTTCGTTGACATCGGTCACCATGGCGTTCAGGCGAACGTTGACGCCTTCCTTCTCCAAAGTGCGCTGAGCACGGCGGCCGAGGCGCTTGCCAAACGGCGGGAGCACTTGCGGCGCACCGTCGAGCAGGTAAATCTTTGCGGCGGAGGTGCCGTAGGTGGAGTAGACATCGCTAAGCGTGCGGTTAGCCAACTCAGCGATCTGGCCGGTGAGCTCCACACCGGTTGGGCCGGCACCGACGATGATGAAGGTGAGGAGGCGCTCGCGCTCAGCGGGGTCATCGGTAAGCTCAGCTTTTTCGAAGGCGGAAATGATGCGGGAACGCAGCTCCAGGGCATCATCCAAGGTCTTCATGCCAGGGGCAAACTCCGCGAAGTGGTCATTGCCAAAGTACGACTGGCTGGAGCCAGCAGCGACCACGAGGGAGTCATAGGAGTAGGTGCGCGAAAAGTCATCGAGCTCGGCGGTAACCGTCTGGTCCTCCAGGTTAATGTCGGTCACGTTGCCGTTGACAAAGTCCACATTATCCTGGTTGCGCAGCAGCTGGCGGGTCGAGGGGGCAACCTCACCAGCGGAAATCATGCCGGTAGCCACCTGGTAGAGCATTGGCTGGAACAGGTGGTGGTTCTTCTTATCGATGAGGGTGATCTCAACATCGGCGTTCTTCAACTTCTTCACAGTGTTAAGACCGCCGAATCCACCGCCAACCACGACGACGTGGTGACGGCTTCCGTTTGGACGATAAGGGGTATCAGTCATGGAATTAATGCGACCTTCCTCGAGAAAGCTTATTTAAGTACCCGTATAGTGTAAACGCTCGTTACATAACGTGCATACTTGATACCCATTTACATGCGTTTCAGGTTTCCTTTCATGCGGAGCGCCTTAACCGAAACCGCTCAGAATCTGGCTAAAATAAGCCCAACCGTGACCCTTGCACCCAGGAGCGCTCCCCAAACCATGAGTTTTTCCACCCCCGAGCATCTACGCTCCATCGACGCGGAGGCATGGCCCAATATCGCGACCGTGCCATCGCAGCGCTGGGCGGCGCTAAAATCCCGCCGGGCCGAGGCAGAATTCGCCAAGGCCTGCGATAATGCCGGCTTGGAACTGGAACTCGATGCTGCTGGCGGCCCCGATTTGAAGATAGGCCACGATGCATTATTCGAGCGAATCGCCGCCACCGGATGGTTAGGCTTCGCCGAAAGCTATATGGCAGGCGAGTGGACCGTCTCATCCTCCACCCAATTAGTGAAAGTTTTAGGCAAACTCCTGCAGGTGGGGTATCTTCCCAAACCGCAAGGGGTAAGCGTGCGCGATTCTGAGCCAGGGGAGCTGCCTCTCGACCTAGTGCGCCTCTATGCTGGCGATGGTCTAAGCCACGTTGGCGGGATCTTCTCCAGCGGCGTGCCGACGACGATCCGGGAAACGGTCGAAAGCTTTAGTCCAAAGGCCGGCGGCAGGGAACCGAAGAGCCACTTTGTCGATGTCACCACGGTGAGCGAACCCACCAACGTAGACCGGGATGACTTGGGCGAGGCGCAGCGTAGGGCGGCGGATTGGCTTCTCGATGCCACCCGCACCGGCGCCGGCACCCACCTTCTGGTCTATCCCGCGGCCGGAATGCAGGCCGCGATACGCGCTACCAAACGCCGCGCCACTGTCGATGTCCTGACCAGCGATGTTGAACAAATCACCCAGATGCGCGAGGCGCTTGTCTTCGCCGGAACGGAGGACTCTATCCACGTAGAGCGGATTCCGGATTCTGTTCCGAGCCCGAAGCAATGGCGCGGGCACTACGATGCGATCATCAGCGTGGAAAAGTTCGAGCAATTAAGCCAGCGAGAGCGCAAGGCCTATATCCGAGTCCTCGACCGATTCCTTACCGCAAACGGTCGGGCGGCTTTTCAATCCATCGTGGCCACCGAGTCCATGTCGGAGGCTGCCCGAGCATCCTTGCAGGCCATGCGGGCCTATATCTGGCCAGGACTCGACTATCCGCTGACTATGGACGTGCACCGGCTCGTAGATAAGAACTCTCACCTGCGCATCGTGTCCGAAACGCACGTGGGCAGCCACTATATTGAATCCCTGCGCCAGCAGCGATCCTTTTTTGATGGGCACCTTCGCGAGGCCGCCGCTGCCGGCTTTGATCCGGTTTTCCGCAGGTTATGGACCTTCCAATTCGCACTTCGCGAGGCGCTCATGACCCTCGGAATGATCGATTCCGTCCAATTCGGCCTGACCCACCGCAATCGCGGCGGGCGCCGTTAGGCTTTCTAGTGCTTTTAGTGCGGAAGCTCGTCGAATTCGTCTAGCAAATCGACGCTCGGGACGAAAAAGTTCGTTCCAGTCAGGGCGGTGGAGAAGTCCAGGATTCGGTCATAATTGCCTTCGGGATCGCCGATGAACATATTGCGCAAACGCTCGTTGATATCTTCTGGGTCCTTGGCATATCCGATGAAGTAAGTACCCATCTCACCTGCGGCAAAGGAACCAAAGACCATGTTCTCGCGGTAGATATCTTCCTCGAGGTCATTGAGAGCGACGTGGGAATTTGATGGCTGTGCATCCTCATCGAGCTCCACGTCATCGGCCTTGGTGCGCCCGATAACGCGTTCTTGCTCTTCGGTGCTGATGCCGCTCCACTTATCTAGGTCATGCGTGTATTTTTGCACAGTGACGTAGGAGCCGCGGGGATAATCGGCGTCATCGGCAAGCAGCACTGTCTCTAGGGCTTCCTCGGGGAGGGGATTAGCGGTGCCGTCCACAAAGCCCAGGAGATCGCGCTGGTCCAGGTACTTGAAGCCCTGGGTCTCATCGATGACGGTGGCGGCATCGCCCAGCTGACGCAAGACCTGGCGCGCCATCTCGTGGCAGAGGTCATAAGTATTCGCGCGGAAATGCAACAGGATATCGCCGGGCGTGGAAGGCGCCTTGTACGCGCCCTCGAGCGGCTCGAACTCCTTGAGCTTGTCCGGCCGGGGAGCGCTGGTGAGGCGTGGCCACATGGACGCACCGATGCCAACGACTGTATACAGCTCGCCCTCATTGTGGCGGAAATTGACTGACTTGAAAGTATCGCCAAATGCGGAGAGCATGTCCCGAGTGGCTTGCTCGCCGCCTTCCGCAATGTCCAAGACCAGGAACAGGGCGGCGCGGGAAGGCTTAGTGACAACGCGTTGAATAGTCATGAGTTCCAGCATATGTGTTGGCTTTCGGCGGTGCACGTTTGGTGTCGTGTGCCGGCGTGGCTTGCTGGCATGGCCTGCTGGCGTGATGCGATGGCATGGCGTGATGCGTTTTTGCAAATAGTGAGCCGATTTGGGCGTTTCGAAGGGCACTATTTGTAAATTTGGAACAAACTGCGCCCGGAGTGGCTTTGCCATTCTTGGATGAAAGGCCTTGGCACGATGGGAGGGGCGTTCATGGATCTAAAATGACATAATGTACATTATCGGACAATAATGGAGATATGGAGGTTAAGTTGAGGGTGGTTTGAGCATAATCCCTTAGGCTCGTGGATTCGGTCCGGGGTTTGGCTGGCCCACCTGTTGGCGCGCGCTAAGACCTTGAGAGACTCGAAGGTTCTGTGGCCAAGGTGGGCTCGACCCCTAAGCTGCCAGAGCTTAGATTCCTGAAGCGAGCCGTGCTTGAGAATTCGCTTCGGCGAGGCTCGTGTGGGGTGTCTGGCAAGCGGCACGCCACGACCTCGGACGGCTCGGACATCCGATTGGGCGCAGATTCGCTTCAGGCGGGCCTTTCCTGCCGCTGGACTTTGGCGCACTTATACCCCGTCATTTAGTCACCGTGACGTTAAAACAAGAGGAACGCTATTGATTTTTGTAGGCGCTCCACAGCTGCCAGATGGTTAATACGGCTAGCAATGCTGCAAACGCCGTGACTAGCCACATCTGTTGAACCGCAACGAAAATCGAGAAAGCTATGACGACTACGAGGCGGAACCACAGTACGGAAATTAAACGTCGAGAATTCACGGTCTAGTCCTTATTCAAGGAGATGCGCAGGTTGATCTCGCCGTCCTCGGCAACCTTTGCCGCCAGCATGTCTGGCGTCTCCACGTTGTAGTCCAGGCGGTTGATCGGAACGTCTCCGCCAATGACGATATCGTCACCGTCGCGCAGGACATCGAACTCGTGGGTGATTTCCTGCGTTTTATCCTTGATCGTGAGGTCACCAGTGAGCTTAACGGAGCCGATGGTGCCGTCTTCGGGGACATCGGCAAGCGAGGCGGGCTTAGTAAGTGTGAAGGAAGACTCTGGGAAGTCTGAAGTCTTAAAGAGCTTGGACTTCATGTTTTGGTCGCGGACCTTCTTGTCCGTGGTGAGGGCATCCATATTGACCGTAATGGTGGCGGATTCCAGCGTGGAATCGGAAATCTCCGCCTGTCCAGTAACCTCTGTGGTCGATCCAGAGGTGGACGTCCTTTCCGCCGGTAGAACCTCGTCGAAGGTAAAGCCCACCGAAGTGTGGTTATCGGCGCGGCCCTTGGCCACGGACCAGGAACCGTCGAGCGGAGTCGAGGCTGCCTTGGCGCCATCGGCAGTCACGGGCTCCGTCTTGACGCCGCCGCTTTTGAAAAGCGAGTACACAATCGGGCCGATAGCTACGGCGGTAAGCACGAGGATTAAAACCACGAAGATGGAAACGACGAGTTTCCGGTTATAAAAAAGCTTTTTCATCTACTATCGAAGTCCTTCTAAACGCCGAGCCAGCGAAATAAGCTCCTCACACAGACTGGAAAGCTCTTCCGCGCTCGCGCCTTCTTCTGCGGCGGTTTGAATGTCTTCTGCGGAACACCGCAATTCAAAAAGGCCGTCGCGCAAACCTTGCACTTTATCTGGGCTTAAGATTACTGCATCGGCAGGAATATCCGTGCCACTAACATTGTTTCTTTGTTCATAAGCACGCTGTTTGCACGAGGCGCTGCAAAACTTACGTGGTCGTCCCCTACCGCCTTGGTCAATATCCTTTCCACACCATTGGCAGGAACCGACATTGCTTTCACGACTAGCTGTACGGATCACTAGATACACTTTAGTCCATTAAACGGCGGGCTGGGAACAATACCGCGTGGGTGTTCGTTATAATAAATAGCTCTTAGGCGAAACTATCGCCGTCAATCAGGGATCTCTTTGAAAAGGATGATGTTGCATGGCAGATCGCGTACTCCGTGGCAGCCGTATGGGTGCAGTCAGCTACGAAACTGACCGCGACCACGACCTCGCACCGCGCCAGATGGTGAAATACCGCACGGACGATGGTGAAATTTATGAGGTGCCCTTTGCACATGAGGCAGAAATCCCTGAAGAATGGATGTGCAAGAATGGCAAGCTGGGCCACCTCGTAGAGGGCGAAGGCGTGGAAGCTAAGCCCATCAAGCCACCTCGCACCCACTGGGATATGCTGCGGGAGCGCCGTTCCATCGAGGAACTCGATGAGCTTTTGGAAGAGCGCATTAACCACCTGCGCTCCCGCCGTCGGACCGCTGCTCGCCTCCTCAAGGAGCAAGAACAGCAGAAGAAGTCTTAAAGGCTCAAGCGGAATTAATTTAAGCCCGTACCCTGGCTGCCATATTGGCACGGGGTACGGGCTTTTTAGCTGCCTAGGTTATTTCTTCTTGGTCAGCTGGCCCACCTGGTGCTTGACCAAGTATCCCAGCTCATTGGCCAAATTGGTGGCCCAGCCCACACCGTTGCGCGCCTTCTGGCCAGCATTGTGAACGGAGCCGTGTTTGACCTCGTGGTCCGCCAGCTTGGACATCTCGCCGGCAAAATCTTTCACCTGCTCCGCGCGGTGGGCCACGCCCCACTTGGTTACCTCGAAGAGAGAGTCCTTGACAAAGGAACCATCCAGCTTGGACTCGCCGTACTCGCGCTCGGTGAAGGTGATGGGTACCTCGCGGATATCGTATCCAGCCTTGACTGCGCGGAAGGCCAGGTCCACCTGGAAGATGTAACCGGCCTTAGACAGCTCATCAAAGTCGATGTCTTCCAAGAGTTCGCGGCGGAAGGCGCGGTAGCCGGCGGTCATATCGGACAGGTCGGTACCGAGCGCGAAAGAGATGTAGAGGTTGCCCAAGCGGGACAGGTACTCGCGGGATGCCGGCCAGTTGACGGTCTCGCCACCCGGCACGTAGCGGGAACCGATAACGAGGTCAGCGCCCTTGTCAATCTCTTCCAGCAGCAGGTGCAGCTGTTCTGGGGCGTGGGAGCCATCAGCATCCATTTCACAAAGGACCTGGTAGTCGCGCTCCAGTCCCCATTCAAAGCCTGCGATATAAGCGCCCAAGAGACCGCCCTTGCCCTCGCGGTGCAGCACGTGAATGTGGTCATCTTCTGCTGCGAAAGCATCGGCTTTCTCGCCGGTGCCGTCGGGGGAATTATCATCCACAACGAGGATGTGAACCTCTGGCAGCGCCTCGCGGACACGGCCGGTAATCAGGGGAAGGTTTTCAATCTCGTTATACGTTGGGATGATAACCAGCGTCGCAGAATCAAGAGTGCTCACAGTAATTAATGCTCCTACTTTTCTTTAGCGCCGACACCGCGAGGTGTACGACCCAATCGGTTGGTACGCACGGCAACGAGTGCGCAGACGGTACCAATAATAACCATCAGCCACTGCATGAGCGAACCGTAGCGCACCGAAAATGTTTCACCGGTTTTTAGAGGCAGGCTTTCTACCAGTGTCGCGGGCTCAAATAGCTCCGTGGATTGGCTCACGCTACCATCTGGGTGCACGAGTGCGGAGACTCCAGAGGTGGCTGCAACCACGACGGCGCGGTCGGTTTCAAGCGCCCGCAGCCTGCTCATGGCCAGCTGCTGGTACGTCATATCGGAAAAGCCGAACGTGGCGTTATTGGTTGGCGTCGTAAGAATCTGCGCGCCGTTTTTGATGGATTCGTGGAAGGCATTATCGAAGGAGACCTCGTAGCAGGTCGCCACACCTACCGCGACGGAATTCATGGAGACCACACCGGGCCCGTCCCCTGCTTTGAAATCTCCGGCGAGGTCGACGTAGTCCGAGAAATGCGCGAAGAAGTCCCGCATGGGCATGGTCTCACCGAACGGTTGCAGGTACTTCTTATGGTGGTGATCGCCCACACCGTGGCCGGGGGTAAAGACTTGCATGGTATTGCGCGCGCCCACCTCATCGCGGGTGGCGGTACCGACCAACACGGGAGCGTCGATGGCATCGACGGCACCGCTAATGGCCTGGGCTGCTTCGCCGTCGCGGAAAGGATCGATATCGGAAGAATTTTCCGGCCAGATCACCAGATCTATATCGTCTTCGCGGCGCGCGAGTTTCTCTGTTTCCTGGACGTGGTTATTCAGGACCGCACGACGCTGCCCAGCGAAGTCCAAACCGCTGCGCGGCACGTTTCCTTGGATGGCCGCCACCTTGGTATCTCCCACTTTGGTATCTGCGGGATCGATGCCGCGCTCGGCCGCGAGTCCCGCAATGAGTGGGAGAATAAGGGCGGCGCCAGCCGCGATCTTTACCCGCCCACCGCGCAGCAATAAGCCGGCAAGGCCGCAAGCACACAATGCCGTTGTCACCGTAATCAGCGAGGTCCCGCCCCACGGCGCGAGATTGGCTAAGGGCCCTTCAATTTGCCCCCACGCCAGCTTGACCCAGGGAAATCCCCCAAAGGGCACCGTGGAACGAAGGACCTCGACGGCGAGGTACACGAGGGGAAAGACCAGAAATCCATATCGCCATCGCGCCACCGCGGCCCCGAAGATACCTAAAAGGATGGCATAGACCGAAAGCCAGATAGCAAGCGCCGCATAGGGCACGGTCCCAACCAACTCGCCAATCCACGGCAGGCTCAGCAGGTACAAGACCAACCCGTGCGTCACCGCCAAAAGCGCGCCTACGGATCCGCGCACCTGTCGCCCACGCCACGGCATCAGGCTCACATATAACAGGGCGATGCCAATAATCGCGCCCCACCACCAGCCACGCGGCTCAACGGCGGTAAAGGTCAGCGCACCAGAAATGCCCGCTATGACGAGGCGGGCGAAAAATACCGCCACTTATTTTCCACCCTGTGAGTTATCGTCGCCTCCGCGGGGACCGAAGTCATCAGGATCTAGGTTCTCGGACCAGTTGCGCAGCTCTTCCTCATCGATTACCTCGTGGGAGTCGCTCTGACCAGACGATTGCCCAAAAGCCTGTCCAAAAGATTGCCCCGAGGCCTGCCCAAAGGATCCAAAATTGCCATAGCTATCGTGCTGCTGTGCCATGGGCGATGCCTCGTAGATGCGCACACCCATCTTCTCTACCTTGCGGTAGATGGATACGGCCATAAACTTTCGAAAGAGCGACCGCGTTGGGGCGAAGATGAGCAGGATCCCCATAAAACTAGTCAAAAATCCGGGCAGGGACAGCAGCATGCCACCGGCCAGGGTGAGGCCCACATTCCCGGCGGTTTTGCCCATATCGTTATCGCGGACGTAGTAGGTCCCGTCACCAGCCTGCTCTACTTGTTTTCCCATCAACCGGCGCACCTCGATGCCAGCGATGGACATTCCAAAGAACATGGTGATGAACAGGGCAATGAGCGCCCAAAAGACGCCAATCCACTCGGCGACGGCCCAAAACGCTAGGGTTTCCGCCAGCATATAGAGGACGAGATATAAAAACGGCATAGCTTCCAGTTTAACGAGCAAAGCTGACGATATGCTGGCAACACTCGATCCCGGCGCAGGGCTTCTCACCGGCTACACTGGCAAGCTATGCATTACCCCAAATTTTTCCAGCATCCCGAGTCCGGCACCTGCCTGCGCCTGCACGTTGTGGGCGGTTTTACCAGCCCTAATGATTGGATCCATTTGGGTTATTGCGCGGCGCACTGGGCCGATGGCAGCGTTTATATTCGCCCCAATTCCGCCATCGAGTTGCGGGGAGTTACAGACAAGGCCCAGCTCGCGGCGGAGCTGGATAAATTAGAGCTGCTAAGCTTCCACATTCCCGTGCTGGCCTCTCCCCTTGCTCCCGCGGCGCAGCAGGCAGCGCGCCAGCTGACCGCGCACCTGAATACCGAGCAGCCGGGCTTGGAGTCGCTCGCGATTACCACTGACGCCGACGACCTGCCGGTTTCTGCCGCGCAGGTCAGTATGCAGCTGCTTGACGATGCCACCTTAAACATCACCCATTCCCCCGCCACCAACAGCCCGACCGCGGGCCTCTCGCTTGCCGATGCCGCAGCCCACCTCCGTCGCCTCGGTGCCTTGCGCACCGAGGCGAGGAATACCGAAGCAAAAGGCACTGGGGCAGCTGGTGTGGAACTCGCCGCAGAGCCTGGCCCCATTGGCTGGTTGGATGAGCACCAGGCAGAAGGCGTGGTCGACCTTGGTGCGGGGGTCTACCAAGGCGCCATCCCGGCGCAGTTCGCGCAGCTTATCGGTCAGCTAGAAGTGGACATCACGGTCACCCCGTGGGGAGGCCTAGTCTTTCACGACATCGCAGAGGGCGATGCCGAGGTCGTCCTCCGCGTGCTCGCCCCGCGCGGTTTCATCTTCGATATCAATTCGCCCCTGCTGCGGGACGGCGAGGCCGGCTAACGCGGCATATGCCGCCACACGGGCCGGGGCACCAACCGCATGACCCAGGCCAAGGCTTGCAGGGCCTTCGGGATCCACAGGGTGTGGCTGCGCGCCTGACCGCGGCGGTCGTCGTTGTCTATGCAGGCAACGACGGCATCGGCGACATCGCCTGGCCGCACCGATAGCGGGGCCGGTTTCATCCCCAGGGTCATGGACCCAATGACGAACCCGGGGCGCGCGGTAATCAGCCCGAGCCCACTGCCGTGCAACCTGTCCGCGAGGCCCTGGCAAAAAGCATCCAGTCCGGCCTTGGTGGAACCGTAGACATAATTGGCGCAACGGGCTCGCCACCCAGCGATGGAGGAAAAGGCCACGATATGGCCGCGCGGCATCGACTGCGCCGCTACCGTGAGCACGGAGACTTGGGCGGTGTAGTCGATGGTGGCGATCTGTGCCGCGTGGGACGGGTCGGATTCCGCCTTGTCTTGATCCCCCAGGATGCCGAAGGCGACCGCCGTCAGCTCGATGGCGCCGACGCGTTCCTTGGCCTCGGTAAAGATCTGGCGGTGTTGGGAGAAATCCTCCGCGTCAAAGGACAGCTGGTGGACGCTGCGTGCACCTGCGGCCTTAAGCTGGGCGGTAATCTCCTCCAGCCCGTGGGTCCCGCGGGCGGCGAGGACGATGTCGTTACCGCGGGCCACGCGTCGGGCGATTTCGCCGCCGATATCGCTGCGCCCGCCCAGGATCAGTACGCCAGCCACTTAACGCACTTCGCGTTCAACGACGTTGAGGGACTCGTAGCCATCCTTGGTAAGTACCACGATGTCTTCCAGCCGCATGCCCCACTGGCCTTCTAGGTAAATGCCTGGCTCAATGGAAAAGGCCATGCCCTCTTCCAGCGCTAGGTCATTTCCCTCCATGATGAAGGGCTCTTCGTGGGTCGAGAGACCAATTCCGTGGCCGGTGCGGTGGACGAATTTATCGCCCCAGCCGGCATCGGCAATAGCCTTCCTAGCAATCCCGTCGATTTCTTCAGCCGTGCTGCCGGGCTTGGCGGCGGCGCGGGCGGCCGCTTGGGCATCGTAAAGCACGGCATATGCGTCTTGGAAGTCCTGCGGCGCCTGGCTGAGATCGCCGCCTACGACGTAGGTGCGGGTGCAATCGGAGTGATAGCCGGAGGGCAAGGTACCCCCGAGATCCACGACAACGGGCTCGCCCGCAGCCAGCTTCCGGTCAGAGAAGCTGTGGTGCGGATTGGCGCCATTCGGGCCAGAACCTACGATGACAAAGTCAATGATGGAATGCTCTTTGAGGATGAGCTTTTCCAGTTCATGCGCCACCTCGGCCTCGGTGCGGCCGGGCTGCAGGAGCTCAGGAACCCGGGCGTGCACGGCGTCGATAGCCTGGCCGGCCTTGCGCAGCTCCGCGATTTCCGCCTCATCCTTGCGGGTGAAAAGCTCCGCGAGCGCATAGGTGGCAAGGACATAATCCGCCTCGGGCACGCGCGCCTGGAACTGCAGAATATGGTCTGCCGTCAGGGATTGTCCCAGCGCGACCTTCTTGATCGACGCAGCACCCTTGAGGGCGAGCTCGTAGGGATTATCGCCGTCATTCCACCCGCGCAGCTCCACATCCAGCTTGCCGACGGGCGCCGATTTAATATCCGTAATATCCGTATTCGGCGAGACAATCCACGGCGTACCGCTTTGGGGAACGGCTAACACCGTCAGGCGTTCGTGGGACGATACCCACGAACCGGTCAGGTAGGCAAAATCAGGGCCGGTGCCAATCAGCAAAAGGTCAATGCCCTGCTGGGCGGCCGCTTCTTGCGCGGCCGAGAGCCGGCGCGAATACACTTCGGGAGAAAAAGCCTGAGTAGTCATGGCCCACAGTCTACTAGCCAGTAGGACGGGCTAGCTTAAGCCCCGATCGCGACAACCCCGCGCTGAATGGCGTCGATTGCGCGGCGCGCATTGCGCTGAATCTGGCCATCGTAGCCAGTCTTGGCGATTTGCTGCAGGAGGTCCACAACTTGGCGGCACCACCGCACGAAATCACCGGGAGTAAGCTCCGCGCCCGCTTCATTGGCCGCCGCCATGCAATAGCCCAAGGGCGCACCCGCCGCCCACTGGTGAATGGCCAGCGCAAATCCGGCTTCAGGCTCGCGCGTTGGGGGCAGGCGGTGGCGGCGTTCATCGGCGCCGAGCTCGGTATAGATGCGCCAGGTCGCATTCATGGCATCGGCCATGCGATCCGTTGCCGCCTCCGGCTGGCCCCCAGTGGCCTTCCTATTTTCAAAGCAGCACAGAGATGCAACGCCGGCCAATTCCGCCGGATCCAGCTCATCCCAAATGCCTCGCTTCAGGCATTGGGCAACGAGCAGATCGGATTCGCTATGAATCTTTGCCAGGCGCTCGCCTTCCTCAGTGATGACCGGCGTGCGATCATTGCCGGCACCAGAGAACTCGACATAGTCCATCTCCGCGAGCAGATCCACGATGCGTTCAAAGGTTCGGCCCAATGTATCGGTCGCCTTATTCACCTTGGCCTGCAGCTTTTCGAAGTCGCGCTCGCGGCGCGCCAACTTCTGCGCCACGCCGGCCAGTTGCTCCCTGTCGGTGGCGGGCCAGTCGTGTGCAGGGTGCTCGCGAATGGCATCGCGCAACTCGCCTATCCGCTTATTTGGTCGCAGACGTGGCTTCGACTTCATTCGCTTTGGGCGGTCAAACTTTTCGCGGTGGAAGACATCCTGGATGTACTTGGTATTGCGCCGCGGATTCTTCCGCACCGGCTTCGGGATCTTAATACGGCCCAGTTGAATCGGCGGATTGCTAATACCAGTGGCATCGATGCGCCCTGACCACCCAGATTCCGTGGTCACCCACGGGCGAGGATCTTCAGTCTGGTTGGCCGGGGTGACCACCGCGGCAAGAGTGGGGCGCTTCTTTCCGGCAAGCGCGATGACATCGCCCAATTGCAGGCGGGCTAGCACCGCAACCACTTCCTGGGTGCGCTGGTGTTCCTTATCGACCTTGGATTGCTTTTCTTCCGCCGTCAACTCGCGGCGCAGCCGGATATAATCCATGAGCACCTCGGCGGGATCCTCGCCGTCCTTGGCTGGTGGTGCGAGGGCATCCACGGCATCGTCAAGCTGCTCACGCAATTCGCGCACGCGATGCTCCGCGCGCTCTAAATCGCGGGTTTCTTCCACCACGGAACCATCGGCCTGGAACTGCGCGAAAGACTTTTCCAGTAGCCGCAGCGAGTCCTCAAAGCCGAGCATGCCCAGCAGGTTGATGGCCATGTTATAGCCCGGCGCAAACGTAGAAATGAGCGGATACGTGCGCGTTGAAGCTAAACCGGCGACAAAACGCGGATCCATAGCCGGTGCCCACTGCACGACCGCGTTGCCCAGGGTATCGATTCCGCGCCGGCCGGCGCGCCCGGTCAGCTGCGTGTATTGGCCTGGCGTGAGATCCACGTGTGCTTCGCCATTGAACTTGATCAACTTCTCGAGCACCACCGTGCGGGCTGGCATATTAATGCCCAAGGCAAGAGTCTCGGTAGCAAATACCGCGCGTACTAAACCGCGGACGAAGAGATCTTCTACGATGTGGCGAAACGCCGGGAGCATCCCTGCGTGGTGGGCGGCAAAACCACGGGAGAGCGCTTCGCGCCACCGCCGGAAATCCAAGACCTGCAAGTCTTCTTCCGGAATGCCCTCAACGCCGGCATCGACGATGGTCTTGATCTCTTCTGCTTCCTCTTGCGTCGTCAGCACCATCCTGCTGCGCAGGCACTGATAGAGCGCGCCATCGCAACCGGCGCGGGAAAAGATGAAGGTAATCGCGGGCAGCATATCTTGCGATTGCAGCACCTTCAGCACCTCAGGGCGTCCTAAGGGGCGGTAGCGATCTTGCGGCCGGGAGGAACCGGAACGCCCGCCCGCTTTACCATGAAATTCGCTGCGCCCGCCGCCCTTGTGGCGCGCCCTCGCGCGAAAACCCTTGCCGGATTTATAGTCCGCGTGCCCATCATCGCTATCGCCTGCCTCCAAGCGCTGAATGCGGCGCTCTAATTCGGAATTGACCTGGCCGCCGGATTCCGGCTCAAAGAGCGGGTAAATCTTGCGGCCCAGCATCATCCATTGATCAAGTGGGACCGGCCGGTGTTCGGTCACAATGACAGAGGTATCGCCGCGGACCGTGGCGAGCCATTCACCGAATTCCTCGGAATTGGACACGGTGGCAGACAGCCCAATGATGGATACGTGGTCCGCCAAGTTCAAGATGACTTCTTCCCAGACCGCGCCGCGGGAGGCATCTGCAAGGAAGTGGATTTCATCCATGACCACGTGAGTAAGTCTATCCAGCGCGGGAGAATCCGCGTAGATCATATTGCGCAGCACCTCGGTGGTCATGACGACGATTTCGGCATCGGCGTTAATGGAGACATCGCCAGTAAGCAGACCGACGGCATCCTCGCCGTGCTCAGCGACGAGGTCGTGGTATTTCTGGTTGCTCAGCGCCTTAATCGGGGTGGTATAAAAGCACTTCGTGCCGCGGCTTAAGGCCAAAGAAACGGCGAACTCGCCAACGACGGTTTTACCTGCACCAGTTGGGGCGCAAACGAGCACCCCTTGGCCATTTTCTACCGCCTCACACCCCTGCACCTGGAACTCATCCAAGGGGTATGGGAGGCCGGCGGCGAAGGTATCCAGGTGAGTTTCAGTCATATCTCACAAGGCTACCCGTGCTTAAAGCACATCGTCGAAAAAGCCGCCTTCATCGGTAGGTCGCTGCGGACCCTTGCGATCCTCAGCCCGTTGGGAAGTGCTATCCGAAGCCCGATTTTCCGTGCGGACGGTCTGCAATGACGCCCCAGCTGCCGCAGGCTTAGGCGAGGCATATACGCCCGACGGGGCATCGACAGGCGCGGGCCCGCCCACACCAGTGGGGCTTTCGTCTAGCGCAGACGCGGATTCATCATCAAGATCCATCCAGTCAGGACGCTGCCGGTTCTGGCGCTTGTCGTGAATGCGGCAGAACTGGAAGGCAATCTCAATAAGCAGCATCAGGCTGGCGGACAATACCACCATCGTGAAGGGATCTTGGCCTGGGGTCACGAAGGCGGCGAAGATCATCACCACGACGATGACGATGCGGCGCTTATCCTTAACGTGGTTATATTCCAAGACGCCGATGAGATTGAGCGAGACGATTAACAGCGGAATCTCGAAGCTGATGCCAAAGATGAGCAACAGCGCCAAGAGGAAGTAGAAGTATCGCTCACCAGTTAATGCTGCGGTTTGATACTCAGCGCCAATGCCGACGAGGAATTCCAAGCCCACGGACAAGATGAAGTAGGCCAAGATGGCACCCGCGAGGAAGAGGGAGACGGCCACAACGACGAAGCTCAAGGTGTAGCGGCGCTCATTCTTATGCAGGCCTGGCACGATAAATGCCCACACCTGGTAGAGCCAGACTGGGGACGAAATAACCGTACCTGCCAACGCACCGACCTTCAGGCGCAAAATGAGCATCTCGAAGGGGCTGGTGGCAAGCAAGCGGCATTCGCCATCGTTATTGAAGTTGGCTCGTTTATCTTCCGGCAATGAGCAATAAGGCTCGCGCAGGATTTCTCCCAGCGGTGGAATCCGGAAGGGCGCCTGCTGGTACCAAATAAAACCGATGATCGCGCCGATAACCAAGGCAAGCAAGGAAATAATGATCCTTCGCCGCAGCTCTTGCAGGTGCTGCACTAAGGTCATCTCGCCCGTTGGGTTCTTGGGCTTGCGTGAAAAACCTCGCCGCTTGCGGCGCACGCGGGATCCGTGTTCACCGGCAGGGTTGGACTGTGAGGACATCAATTTGGCTCTTTCAACGCACAAGAGCGAACACTACCCTGCCCACTCGATTTCTGAGGGCCGGTCTCCGACACGGCCGACGAGTGCATAGGCAGAGCGTGTTCGCCTTTTTAGCTGGCAGGCGTTAATTCTGGGAGGAAGAGTTTCCCTGCTGGTGGCCAGGCTGCATATCTGGGCGGTTCCAGAACTCCTCATCGGACTGCTGGCGCTTCTGGCTCAGTTGAGCTTGGGTCTCAGAGCGCTTGGTGTCCTCCGATTGCATTTCATTGACCTCAGATTTGAAAATGCGCATCGAGCGGCCCATGGAACGAGCAAGATCCGGCAATTTCTTCGCGCCAAATAGCAAGATGATGACGAGAACAATCAGGCCGATTTCCAATGGTCCTAAGGTCATAAGATCCTCTTTCGGTTCTTCTTTGCCTGCGCCAGATGGCCGCCGCGCTCCCTGACTTCGCGGGAAAATTCGCGAGGCAATTTTAAGACGCATGTGCGTGCAGTAACTGAATTTTAAGTATAGCCCTTCAACGCGGCATTTCCGCGTTTCGCAATGAGATTCACAATAGATTGAGGGGCTGTAACGCGTAACCTATCGGCCTGACCGAGCGCAAAACGAACCAGCCAATCAACGGACCCCACCTGCATCGTTGCAGCTATGGTGCCGTTTTCTAATCGCTTGCCTAGTTGCATATCGTAGTATTCTGCAAGCCAGGTGAATTCTTCATGAATGATTAATTCCACGGAATCCGCCGTACCTAAATTAAAGGGTGCTGCAGCGTCGAAATCCAGCTCTTTAAGGCGCGGATGAGCAGTCTCCTCGGTCAACTCGGCATGCTTGATGCGGTCAATACGAAAGGTCCTGTGCCCCTGCTTTTCTTCTTCCCACGCCGCGAGATAGGGCTCGGCATCCACGATAAAAATCCGGGCCGGATCTACCAGGCGCTCGGTTTCCTTATTAGATGAAGCGCTCCAATAGCGCATCCGGATGCGCCGTTTTTCATTAAGCCCGCGGTTCAAGGTTGCCTGGATGTCGGATTCTTGCGGGTCCACCGTGGATAACGTGTCATAGATGCTCAGCGTGCGTTCATCCATAATGGAACGCAATTTCGCGGCGGCAGACTTAATCGCCCGCGTACCTAATAGCCCGGGCATAGCCTCGAGGGATTCAAGGGTAAGTAAGAGCGCGCCCGCCTCAGTCGGCGTAAGCCGCAATGCTTGCCCCAAGCCTTGGTCATTGTAGATGGTGACCCCATCGCGGTAGCTGAAAGAGAGATCGATGAGCTCTTCGGTATTGCGGCCGGTCCCAGAGCAAAATAGGCGGTCCACGGCATCTTTCAGTTCCCCTGGGTCCATCCCCAAATCCGCGGCTGCCTCCATCGGAGTTTTATCCGGATGGTTTTGGAAGTACGGGATGAGGTTCAGCGACCGGACGAGCGCTTGCAGTTTATGAGATCCATCGGCCATTGGTTTACTCAGCTCCGTTGTGGTTGGCGGCTGCGCGCAAAAGGTTAATGATGTCAGTGCGCACCTCGGGGGGATCGAGCACTTTTACTTCTGGGGCATAGCCTGCGGCGGTGCGCACCAACCAATCCTTTTGGACCCCGGTCAGCACTACGGTGCCTTCGGCAGTGCGCCTACCCACGCTTTCTAGCTCTTGGGCTTGACCTTCAGGAATATACAAGGTCGCATCCACCTTTTCGCCGCGTTGTAGCGCCTCTTTGACGAGCTTGTCGATGTCCACCGTCGGCTCGGAATGCTCAGCCGGCTGGTGGGACCGCTTGATATCGGAAAGCCTTAAGGCTCGGAAGACGCGCGGGGCGGCGCGGTCAACATCGAAGCCAACGATATAGATGCGGCTTTGGTGGTTGACCACTCCCCAGGGATCCATGGTGCGGCGCACTGTCTCTGCTGCCGGATGGGGGCGGTAGGCAAAGGTAATGCGGACTTTATTACGCACGGCGGCCAGGACGAAGGTGATGACCTCGGGTGCGAGGCGGGTGATGTCATTGACCGCGGTATAGACGGGCGCGCCCTCCAGGTTGCGAGAAGCGCCCGAGGCGGCGATCTTGGTCCACCCGGACAGGGAGAAATCGCTCAATCCACCAGGGGTTCCCACTCCCCCTGCGATGCCAAGCACCATCGCTTCTTCCGGTGAAAATTCCACCGGCGGGAGCTGGTAATTGCTTTGGTCGAGGCGGTATGAGGCCCCGTCTTCCCCACCGGTGTGCACGATGGGGACTCCGGCGCGTTGCAAGGTGGCGATATCGCGAGCCAAGGCCTTGGTAAAAGCCTCGTCGGATTTATCGCTATAACCTGCGACGTGGCTGCGGATCCAGGCTGCAGAGCGGTCCGGTGAACCACCCGAATTCGCCGCTCCCTGCAGCGCAAAGGATAGGTTGGTGAGCCTTTCTACCGCCGCATCCTGCCGGCTCGGCGTGGATCGTGATGCCACCACGTTGTCTACTCTCCCCAGTGCTCAATGTGCACGCCCTAGGCGTGATTATCGTGCATATAGTCTAGCAATGCCTCAACGCGCGGATCTGTGGACGCGAAGGGATCGAGCAGTTCCTCGGTGCGCGGTTCTGGGCGGTTGACCTTCAGCCGCGTCCAATCCACGGTCACGTGCGCGCCGCATTCTTCTGCTGCAGCCAGGAACTTTCCGCGCAAAGCCGCGCGCGTAGTCGGCGGTGCGCTGGTTACCGCACGCTCGATGTCTTCATCTTCAATCCAACGCTCAATCATTCCGCGGCGAAGCAGCACGTCGTACAGTCCTCGCCTTGGCCGGATATCGTGATAGGTCATATCAACTTGCGTAAGCTTCGGGTGCGCCCAGTCACCGCCCAAACGGGAGCGGTAGCGCTCGAGCAGCTCGAGCTTGATCACCCAATCAATCTCGCGGTTTACGCCAGAAAAATCTCCGGTCTCGATGGCGCGCAGGATGCGCTCCCACAGGTCAACGACGCGCTCCAATTCCGCCGTGGGCGTGCCGGCGTCTTCGCGGTGAGCAAGCCAATCGCGGGCCCGCGCGCAAAGCTGCTGCTGGACCTCCAAGGCTGTAATGGTTCCCCCGCTAACAAGCGGCAACGGCGTTGAGCCGGTCACATCGCGCGCAATGGAGCGAATGTGGTGGATTGGATCTGCGATCTCGAGCTCGGGTAGCTCGAAGCCTGCCTCCAGCATCTCTAACATGAGCAGGGTGGAGCCGACCTTTAGTGCGATGGTGGGCTCTGCCATATTGGAATCGCCGACGATGATGTGCATGCGGCGGAAGCGCTTGGAATCCCCATGCGGCTCATCGCGGGTATTGATGATGGGCCGGGAACGGGTGGTCGCGGACGATACGCCCTCCCATACCTGATCGGCGCGCTGGGATAAGAGGAATTGCGCGGTGTGATCGCCCTTGGCAGGCTGTACCATTCCCGCCCCGCAGATAAGTTGGCGGGTAATCAAGAACGGCAAGAGCGCCACGCCCAGGTCTTTGAGCACCGTGTGCCGGCTAATGAGGTAATTCTCGTGGCAGCCAAAGGAGTGCCCGGCGGAATCGACGTTGTTCTTAAAAAGGTAGACCGCGCGCTCGTTTCCTTCTTCGGCCAAAGCGTCTTCTGCCTGCAGGGCCAGCCGGTTCATCACGCGGTCACCGGCGCATTCATGGGCGATGAGCTGGCTGAGGCTATCGCATTCGGCGGTGGCTACCTCAGGGTGCGAGCCGACGTCGAGGTACAGGCGGCTGGCATTGGTGGCAAAGATATTGGACGAGGCGTACTTTTCCACGATCGGCCGAAAGAGCACGCGCGCAACCTCATCCGGACTTAATGCCCGCTGTCTCTTCGGCGTCGCGGTGGACAGGCCGTACTCGGTTTCGATGCCCATGATCCGCCGGGCAAAAACGGGACGGGTGGATTCCACGCCTACTGTCCGCCCTTTTGGACGTACGAGCGGACGAATTCTTCCGCGTTATTTTCTAGCAGGCCATCGATCTCATCCAAGAGATCATCGGTGCCAGAGGTGTTGATATTGAGCTGGGTAGCGGTAAATTCTTCCTCTGACTCGGGGCCATTTCCCCCATTATTGCTAGAAACCTGGCGATTCGAAGTGGACACGGTGTCATCCTTTCGTCATATTAGGTGATCATTACTTACGATACTCGGGCTGGATGCCGATGGCAGCAAGCCCTTCAAGTAACTCCTCTACGCTGCTGGCGCCCTCGATAATGCCTTCGCAGTCCGCGCGGGTAAGGCCGCGGGTATCATCCATGGCCACGGTGGCCCAGACGCCATTGCGGGAGCGCCCGTCCGTAGCACCACGGCGCAGGGTGAGGCTTTGCCAACTGGCGGCGATGATGTCTTCGCCGAATTTCTGCGTTATGCGCCCGCGGAAATATGCTCGGGTGTCGGCGGGCGGCTCGGCCGCAGCGTGGTGTAGGTCTTCAGCGGTAAAGAGCTGGCGCATCTGCCCCTTGCGCACCAGCGCATGGTGCAGCGACTTCTCGGGATCGATTTCCGCGTATTGCAGGTCGATCAGGCGCAGCTTGGGATCATCTGGGGCGATGCCGCGGTCGAGGTAGCTCTTGATCAACCGGTACTTGGCCACCCAATCTAGGAGGTGGGCGGCCTTGAGGGGGTCATCGGCAAGCAGCTCTACTGCCTCGTCCCAGGCCGCCAGCACCTTGTGGTCGGCGGAAGTCTCCGGCTGCAGGCGGCGACGGTATTCGGCGAGCAGCTCGAGGGCGGTGAGCGTGCGGCCATCGGCAAGCGTGAGCCGGTGGCGCAATTCGAGGTCGCGGCTTACCAGGGGGACCTCCGCGACGGCATCGGCAAGGCGCAGATCGCTAAAGTCCGTGCCGGCCTCAATGGCATCGAGCACCAGCGAGGTCATGCCCAATTTCAGCAGCGTCGAGGTCTGCGACATATTCGCATCGCCGATGATGACGTGCAGGCGGCCGAAGTCATCGTGGATGGCATGGGGCTCGTCGCGGGTATTGATAATGCCGCGGTTGAGGGTGGTTTCCAGGGAGATTTCCTGCTCAATATAATCCGCGCGCTGGGAAATCTGGAACCCCGGTTCCTCGCCAAACTCCCCGCGCCCCATGCGCCCAGCACCAATGACGACCTGCCGGGCCACGAAGAAGGGAATCAGCGCCTGGGCCATGACCGAAAAATCGGTGCTGCGAGCATACTGATAGTTCTCATGCGAACCGTAGCTGGCGCCCTTGCCATCGACGTTATTCTTGTACAACCGCAGCGGCGGGCACGGCTGCCGGTCCGCCAAGACGGAGTTTCCCTGTGCCGTCAGCTCCGCCACAGCATCCCGGGCCTGCAGCAACGTGTGATCGCCGGCGGCGTCATAGAGCGTCGCGTCCCACGCATTCGTGCACTCCGGAGCGGAATACTCGGGATGGGCATGGTCCACATAGAACCGCGCCCCGCTCGGGGTGACAACATTGGCCACACCAACCGCATTGGGGTCTACCACGGGCACCGTATCGTAGCGCTTGAGATCGAAACCACGCGAATCCCGCAAGGGGTGTTCTTCCGCAAAATCCCAGCGCGAACGCGCCCCCGTATACAGCGCGGCATAGGCCACCACTGCATGGGTCGAGGTAATGATTGGGGAATGCTCCGGCGAGTCCGGCGTAGAAATACCGTATTCCGTTTCTGTTCCTAGCACACGGGCCACGTACAGCTCCTTCCACTCAAAAGTTCCACACTGGTCACACGCGATCCGCCGTGATCCGCGGAAACGATCTTGCTCCATTCCTCGGGGTTGGTCGAGGTGGGCATGTATTCCGATTCTTCCTGCTCGGCGGCGATGGCGGTGCGCAGATGCTGCTTGCCGATGCCCCCTTTAACGCCCCCATCGCCTTCCTCCGCGGCGCGCTGCGCACCGTGGTGCGATAACGCCTCCTTGATGGCCAGCTTCTTTGCCCGGGCCAGGATATTGGCGATCATCGCGCCGGAAACGAAATCGCGGTAGTGCAGTACCTGGCGCTGCCCATTGCTAAAGTGCAGCTGCGCAAAAGGCCTATCGCTATAGAGCTCATCCACGGCATCGCCGATAAGCTCGTCGATATCGCCCTCGTGTGGAATGGATGGATCGAAGTGGCGGGCGAAAATCTCGCGCGCGCCGCGCTTGGTAGGCCGATTGATGCGCACCTTCATATCCAGCCGGCCCGGGCGCATGATGGCGGGGTCAATGAGCTCTTCCCTATTGGTGGCGCCGATGATGACCACATTGCTGAGGCCCTCCACGCCATCGAGCTCCGTCAGTAGCTGCGGAACAACGGTGGTTTCCATATCGGAGGAAACCCCGGATCCACGGGTGCGGAAAATAGATTCCATCTCATCAAAGAAGATGACCACGGGGCGATCCGCGCTGGCCTGGGCAAGCTCGCGGGCGCGTTCAAAGATCAGCCGAATGCGGCGTTCGGTCTCACCGACGTACTTATTCAGCAGCTCTGGGCCCTTAACATTGAGGAAGTAGCTGGATCCGTCTCCCCCCATCTGGGTAGACAGGGAGTTCGCCACGGCCTTAGCAATGAGCGTCTTTCCGCAGCCGGGTGGGCCATAAAGCAACACACCCTTGGGCGGCTGCAAGCCATACTGCCGGTAGAGCTCGGGATGGATAAAGGGCAACTCGACGGAATCGCGGATCTGGGAAATCTGCTCGTCCAAGCCACCGATGTCCTCGTAGCGCACATCGGGTACCTCTTCCAGCGAAAGCTGGGAAACCTCTGCTTGATCGACCTTTTCCACGGCCACGGAAGCCTTTGTATCCAGCAGTACTACCTCGCCCGCGCGCACGCTTTCTTGCAGCGCCTGTGCGAGCAGAACAACGCGGTTATCCCCCGCAGAATTAGCCACGACGGCGCGGCGCTGGTCCAAGCGCTCGACCACGGTGGCAAGCTCGCCAGTCCTCGTAGGAGCGCAGCCTTCGACGACCACGAAGCCATCGCCCAGCCGGACCTGTTGGCCCACCTGCAGGCTGCCCGGCTCCACGTTGGGAGAGACCTTGAGCTGCATGACGCGGCCGTTGGTATAGACCTCCGCGGTGGTGCCCACCTCGCTTTGGTGCGGCGAGTAGGCCAAAAAGACCCCATAAGTAGAGGCGGGTTCTGCAAGCGCATTGACCTCAGCAAATAACTGCTCGAGCTCGGCGCGCGATTTCTGTAATAGCTCCACCAGCTTTTGGTTGCGCGCAGCAAGCTGGCTGAGTTGCCGCTTATTATCCGTGGCTTCATCCATGCTCACCACTTTAACGCGCGAAAAGGTATGAGCGAGGCCACTTTAGCAATTAATTACACCCGTGTACTTAAAAACGCCGTACCCGCGGTGCGCGCGCAGTCAGCCCGCGCTATTTACGGGCCCGGCGCTGGGGGCGCGGCGGGGTCACGCCATCGGCAAGCCGCCTAGTCCAAATGAGGAAGGCAGTGTGCGCATTCATGCGGTGCTCCGGGCGGGTGGCTAGGCCTTCTACCTTCCACTCGCGCACCAGGGATTCCCACGCCTTCGGCTCGGTAAAGCACTGTAGCTCGCGGATTCCCTCCATGACCTTCATCAACTGCGGGACGGTAGCCACATAGGTCATAAACACCCCGCCGGGGATCAACAGATCGCGCACAGTTTCCAGGTTCTCCCATGGCTCCAGCATGTCCAAGATGATGCGGTCTACAGGGCCGCCGAGGTCCTCTGCGGTGACATCGCCAAGATCCCCCAGGCGCGGCGACCACCACTCGGGGCGGGCGCCAAAGTATTCCTCGACGTTATCGACCGCGTACTCCAAGTGATCGTCGCGGATCTCGTAGGAATAGACGTGGCCTTCGGGGCCCACGGCGCGCAGGAGGGACATCGACAAGGCGCCGGAGCCCGCACCAGCCTCCAGCACGCGGGCGCCCATGAAAATATCGCCCTCGACCAAGATTTGCGCGGCGTCCTTGGGATAAATAACGGCGGCGCCCCGCGGCATCGAGAGGACGTGATCCACCATGAGGTGGCGGAAGAGCAGGAAGGACGAGCCCAAGGTGGACTCGATGACGGAACCTTCATCCATCCCCACGATGTCATCGTGGTTGATTATGCCTTTATGGGAATGGAACTGGCCTCCTTCTTTCAAAATGACCGTGTAGTGGCGCCGCTTGGCGTCCGTCAGCTGCACGCGGTCGCCATAGGAAAAGGGGCCAGAATAAGCCATGCCGCAAAACTCCTCGAGGTTGTGGGTACTAACCCTTCAAGTATGCCTCAAGAGCCCGCGAGAGCCATATTTGGTCCCGCTCGCCCACCATCTCGCGCGCCGAGTGCATCGATAGCATCGGCACGCCCACATCGACGGTGTCGATACCCAGCCGCGTTGCGGTAATGGGGCCAATGGTCGATCCGCACGGCACGTCGTTATTGCCCACGAAACGCTGCACCGGAACCCCAGCCTTGGCGCAGGCGGTCTCCCACAGCGCGATCGTCTGCGCATCGGAGGCATAGCGCTGGTTGCCGTTGATCTTGGTCACGGGGCCTTGCCCAATAATTGGATGGTGGGTGGGATCGTGCTTATCCACGTAGTTGGGGTGTACCGAGTGCGCGGCATCGGCAGACACGCAACTAGACCGGGCATACATTTGGAAACGCTCTTCCTCGTTGGCCCCCAAGGCGCGCGCGGTACGGGTCAGCACGTCCTGCAGGATGGGCCCGGCGGCACCATAACGGGAGCTCGATCCCACTTCCTCGTGGTCAAACGCCATCATGACCAAAATATCGGAGCCGTCATAGTCCTGCGCGGCATTCTGCATGGCCTCCAGCGAGGCGTGCACCGAAGACAGGTTATCCATGCGGCCGGCTGCGATAAACTTTTCGCCCGCTCCGAAGACCGCGCCCCGGGCGGCATCGGCCGTAATCAGGTTGAAGGAAGTAATATCCTGCTTGGCGATGCCCGCCTGCTCCCCCACCACCTGCAGGATCGACGCCTCTTCATCACCAACCGTGAGCACCGGCTGCATGTGCTTTTGCCGGTCCGGTTTGAACTCATCCTTGCGGTAAAGGTGGATAGCCAACGAAGGAAGGCGCAGGACCGGCCCCGTATTCACGAGGTGCTGGCGCCCGTCTGTGGTTACGACCTGTCCGGCGACGGTAAGCTCACGGTCAAACCAGGTGTACAACAAAGCGCCGCCGTATACCTCTACTGCTACCTGCTGCCAGCCGGCGGAAGAAAAATCGGGCGTGGGTTTCAGCGCCAACCCCGGCGAATCAGTATGCGAGCCGACGATACGGAAACCGGAGTTCTTATCCGCGTTTTCTGGCACATACCACGCGCTCACCGCGCCGCCGCGCACCATGACATGCCCTCCTGGTGCGGCCGACCACTCCTCGCGCTCATCCTGGACCTGGAAGCCAGATTCTTGCAGCTGGCGCGATACCTCATGCGCGGCATGGTAAGACGACGGTGAGGCCGCCAAGAAATCAAGGAACTTATCGGTATAACTCATACCTTCTAGCTTGCCACGAAACTAACGGCGATAGGCTAGATACACCATGGCTACTTCATCTACTCCCCGCCCCCTTGCCCTATCGCCTTCGCGCGCCTCCGACTACCAGCAGTGCCCTCTGCTTTTTCGTTTCCGGGCCATCGACAAGATTCCCGAGCCTAAGACTATCGCTCAAGTGAAAGGAACCCTGGTCCACGCGGTTTTAGAAGAAACCCATAAGCTCCCGCGCGAAGAGCGCACCTACCCAGCAGCGGTAAAAATGATTAAACCGAGCTGGGCCGCGATGACAAAAAAGGACTCTGCACTCCTCGAGCTCGTGCCCGAAGAAGAAACGTATGACTTCTTCGTCGCCGCCCGCGAGCTGCTCAAGGGCTATTTCCAGATGGAAAATCCACAGGGCTTCGACTGCCAAGAAACCGAAATGTATGTCGATACGGTCCTACCTAATGGCGTGCCCGTGCGCGGGTTTATTGACCGCGTGGACCGCGCCCCCACCGGTGAGGTGCGCGTGGTGGATTATAAGACGGGAAAGAAACCAGCACCGCGCTTTTCCCACAGCGCCCAATTCCAGATGCGGTTTTATGCCCTGGTGTACTGGCGCCTGCTGGGGGCCATCCCCAACCAGCTACGGCTGATGTATTTAAAGGTGCTGGATTCGATGTTTTTAGCTCCTACCCAGGAGGAACTCGAATACTTCGAGCGCGATCTAGGCCAACTGTGGGCCAAGATTGAAGCCGATGGGCGCGCCGGGGATTTTCGCCCGAAGCGCTCCAAGCTCTGTGATTGGTGCGCGCATCAGGCGATCTGCCCTGAATTTGGCGGCACGCCACCGGAGTACCCGGGGTGGCCGGGCTCCGCGGCGGATTAACTCCTTTTAGAACAGTCCGGATACCGTGCCATCGGCGGCGACGTCGATATTATTGGCCGCCGGCTTCTTGGGCAGGCCCGGCATGGTCATCACGTTGCCGGTAAGCACCACGATAAACCCCGAACCGGTGCGCGGCAGTAGCTCACGCACGTGCAGCGTGTGGCCTTCCGGAGCGCCCAATGCGGTTGCTTCATCCGAGAAGGAATACTGCGTCTTGGAAATGACCACGGGTAATTTATCCCAGCCATTGTCCTTGATGTATTGCAAGTCCTTCACAGCCTTTGAGCCGTATTCCACGCGGTCCGCGCGGTAGATCTCGCGGGCGATGGTCTCGATGGAGGCCTCGATGCCTTCTTCAGGATCATAGAGCTGCTGCGCGCCGCCCTCGAGGTTCTCCAGCAAGGTCTCGGCCAGCTTCGTCGCTCCCGCGCCGCCTTCGGCCCAGACGTTGGCCTCTTCCAAGGCCACGCCGAAGTCCTTGGCCCAATCGCGCATAAACTGGCGCTCCGCCTCCGTATCGGACCAGAAGAGGTTCAGCGCGACGACGGGCTTGATCCCAAACTTGCGCAGGTTTTCTACGTGGCGCTCAAGGTTGACGATGCCCTTCTGCAGCGCCTCAAGGTTTTCCTCGGTGAGCTTGTCCTTGGCAACGCCTCCGTTGTACTTCTGCGAGCGGATCGTCGCCACAACCACCGCGCCGGCCACATCCAGGTCACCAAACCGGGACTTGATATCCATAAACTTCTCGCCGCCAAGATCCGCGCCGAAGCCGGCTTCAGACAGCACGATATCTCCGAACTGCAGGGCGGTCTGCGTCGCCAGCAAGGAGTTGCAGCCGTGCGCGATATTGGCGAAGGGACCACCGTGCACGAGTGCGGGAACCCCGCCGAGGGTTTGCACGAGGTTCGGGTTCAAGGCATCGCGCATCAATGCGGTCAGCGCACCTTCCGCATCGAGCTCGCGCGCGGTTACTGGGCGCTGGTCATAGGTAAAGCCGACGGTAATATCGCCTAGGCGCTGCTTGAGGTCATCGAGGCTCGTCGCCAAGCACAAAATGGCCATGATCTCGGAGGCCGCCGTAATGGTAAAGCCAGTTTCTGCCGGCACGCCGTGTGCCGATCCACCAAGGCCGGTCACCACGTTGCGCAGTGCGCGGTCGTTCACGTCGACGCAGCGCTGCCATGTCACGCGGCGCGGGTCGATGCCCAGCTGGTTGCCCTGGTGAATGTGATTGTCGATGATGGCCGCCAGCGTATTCGTTGCCGCGGCAATGGCGTGGAAGTCACCGGTGAAGTGCAGGTTGATATCCTCCATCGGCACAATCTGGGCGTAACCGCCGCCCGCGGCGCCGCCCTTGATGCCCATGACCGGGCCCTGGGATGGCTCGCGCAGGGCCACGATGGCCTTCTTCCCAATCTGGTCCAAGGCATCGGTCAAGCCGATAAGCACCGTGGATTTTCCCTCGCCGGCAGGTGTTGGGGAGACTCCTGTCACCAGCACGAGCTTGCCGCGCTTGTCTTTGGCGTAGTCCACCTTGGTGATATCCACCTTGGCCTTCGTGGAACCAAAGGGAATTACTGCATCTTCAGGGATACCTGCTTTGGCTGCGATCTCCGCAATCGGCTGCAGGTTATGGGCTTGTGCGATTTCAACATCGGATGGCTGCGTAGTCATAGCACCTACCCTACCGATTTCTGGCATTAGCCAAGTCGCATGGGGTAAGAAATGTGAGACACAACATTCTTCGGGTGGGGTTGCCGCATAAAAGTGGCGCCCTCTCTGCGGAGAAGACGCCACTGGGAATGCGAATTGAAGGACTCGCTAGATGATTACCGCGCCGAGTGCGTAGCCCAAGAGCACGGAACCGACAATGCTGACCACGCCGGGGATGAGGAATGGGTGGTTAAAGACGGCCTTGCCGATCTTGGTCGTGCCCGTATCATCCATTTCGACTGCTGCCAGTAACGTTGGGTAGGTAGGCAGGATGAACAGGGCAGATACTGCCGGGAATGCGGCCACGGCGGTAACCGGGCTTACTCCCAGCGCCAAGGCGGCGGGCATGAGTGCCTTGGTGGTGGCGGCCTGCGAGTACAGCAGGGCTGCGGCGAAGAAGAGCACCACTGCCAGCAACCATGGCGAAGCTTCGATGACGTCTCCGGCTAAGGCCTGAATATCGTCCAAGTAGTGGTTAATGAGGGTGGTTCCCAACCACGCGACACCCAGCACACAGATGCAGGCGGACATGCCCGATTTAAATACCGGGGTGTTGAGGACGTCAGCTGCCGGAATCTTGGTCTTGAGCACGATGATCGTTGCGGCCGAAAGCATGACCGTCATAATCGCCTCATTGCGCGGCAACGTGGGATCCGTAATGAGACCAACCTGCTCGGAAGAAATGGTAGCCCATGCCATGACGATAACGATGGCGATAAGGAAGATAACGACGGAAGACTTAGCGCCTTCCTTTGGCTCATATTTGCTAGCACCAATCGGCTCTTTGACTAGGCCCTGCGCCTTGCGCTCTTGGTAGACGGGGTCATCTTCCAGTTCCTTGCCAAACCTATTGGCCAGCCACGCTGCTGGGAAGATGGACAGGAAGGTAGCTGGAATCAGAACGCCGAGCACCTGGAGGTACCCCACGCCCATGGGCTCAAGCAGGCCAGCCAGGATGACCACCGCGGCCGAAATCGGTGAGGCACAGATACCCATCTGCGCGGCGACGACCGCGATAGACAGCGGGCGCGACGGACGAACCTTGCCCTCCTTGGCCACCTCGACGATCACCGGCAGCGTGGAAAAGGAGGTGTGGCCGGTACCGGCAAGGACCGTCATCAGCCACGTCACGATGGGTGCGTAGTACGTAATTTTCTTAGGGTTTTTGCGCAGGAACTTCTCGGCCACGTGAACCAAATAGTCCATGCCGCCGGCTTTTTGCATGGCGGCGATGGCCGCAATCACCGTCATGATGATGGCGATGACATCGAACGGAATGTCTTCCCTAGTTACGGGAACTCCCGCAACACCCAAAAGGAGAACGCCCAGGCCACCGGCCATGCCGATACCTATGGACCCAATTCTCGCACCCAAGATAATGGCCGCGAGAACGATGACAATATGAACAATAACCATGGATACACTCCACACGTTCTCAACTACACGTAGTGGACCCGCCTTGACCTGCCGGTCGTGGACCACCCTTACACTTCTATTTTGCCCTGAATGTGTTGTTTTATTGACACAATATGCCCGTTTGTGTCGGTTCCCACATGTGTTCTACCTCGCGTTATAAACCGTTCGGTATATTTCCATGCCACTGCGCTATTGGGGTTGCCCGCAAATCGTGGACACGTAGTGGAGCTACCTAGTGGTTAGGCAGCTATTTCTTTTCTGCTGGTGGTTAGGCTGGTGTGGTTCTCGAAATCGACGGGGCTGACCATCCCGAGTGCGGAGTGCCGGCGCCGACGGTTGTAGACGGCTTCAATCCAGTAGGCAACGGCCTGACGCGCAGCATCGCGGGTTGGCCAGCGCTTCCGGTCGTAGAACTCGGTCTTAAGCGTCGACCAGAACGACTCAGCCATCGCATTATCGAAACACACCCCAGTACGCCCCACAGACTGAGCAACACCTAGGTTGCGGCACACCTCCCAGAGCTGCTCGCTGGTAAATTGTGTTCCCCGGTCGGCGTGAAACACCAGCCCGTCAGGAACGTCACCACGCAGCGTATGCGCCATCCGCAGTGCTCGTTCGACCAAACGTGTGTCTTGCACGCTATCCATAGCCCAGCCCAGCACCCTGCGGGAATGACCATCGCGGACCACGCACAAATACAACCAACCCTCGCCGGTTCGCAGGTAGGTAATGTCTGACATCCATACTCGATTGAGCTCGCCGGTATCAAACATGCGCTTTACCAGGTCAGGAAGACTCGACTTACGTTTAGATTGAATCGTTGTCGCTGGGACGAAGGCACGCGGTGACATCCCTTCAATTCCCATCAGGCGCATCCGCTTAGCCACAGTCTTGCGATTCAAGGTGATCTGGTAGCGCTCACCTAGTTCTGCGGTGATTCGCGGGGCACCGTAGACCTCGTTGGAGTCTTTCCAGATCTGATGAATCTTGCGATCAACATCATCGTAAAATGCTGCACGATCATCCTTACCGGATAAGCGTTGCTCCTGCATATGGGCCCATGTGTAGTATCCAGACCGAGATACCTTCAAAAGGCGTGCCATGCGCTTGATACTGAAATTCGCCTTGCTCTGGCTGCATTAATTCGAACTTTTCTGATCGCGTTGCCTTAAAGCGAAGAAGGCCGTCGCTTGTGACAAAAACTCGTTATCCATCTTGGCTTCTGCCAGCTCACGACGCAGACGAGCATTCTCAGCACGAAGATCAGCCTCGCTTAGCCCATCAGAGGATCCTTAGGCGTTGACGCTCATTTTTCACCCACCGACCTAAAAGGCCAGGTGCGACACCAATTTCTTTCGCTACATGAGCAATCGGGCGTTCTGACTCGATTACTAGGTTTGCGGCTTCACGCCGGTACTCCGGCGTGTATTTCTGGCGTTGTTGACTCACAATGAACATCCTCTCTTACGGACACAAGATGCGCACTAATCGGGTGTCCACTAAACGAGGGTAACCTCACTAGGAAATGGGAGACACCAATTCGGGCATAGACGAAAGAGGCCGCACACACCGTGGAGTACTCCCCTCCCGTTTTCCACGGGAAGAGTGAGCACGGTGTGTGCGGAATGTTGCGCTATGGCTCGTGGGCTTTACTTAGTTTTCGTCCAAGAAAAGCTGGCCGCGGAATTCTGGGTGCATGAGGTTTTCTACCGACAGCACCTTGTTCAGCGTTGCCTCATCCAGAAGGCCCTTCTCCAGGACGAGTTCCTTGACGCCCTTGCCGGTCTTGAGGGATTCCTTGGCAATCTCGTCACCGTTGTGGTGGCCAATGAATGGGTTCAGGTAGGTGACGATACCGATGGAGTTCTCCACGTACTGGCGGCACACATCGGCGTTAGCGGTAATGCCGGTGACGCACTTTTCGCGCAGCGCATCAACCGCGTTGCCCATAATGCGGATGGACTGGAACAGCGCCTCACCGATGACCGGCTCCATCACGTTGAGCTGCAGCTGACCTGCCTCTGCGGCCATGGTCACGACGTGGTCATTGCCGAAGATCTTGAAGCAGGTCTGGTTGACAACCTCTGGGATAACTGGGTTGACCTTACCCGGCATGATGGAGGAACCTGCCTGGCGGGCCGGCAGATTGATTTCGCCAAGGCCAGCGCGTGGACCGGAGGACAGCAGGCGCAGGTCGTTACAGATCTTGGACAGCTTCATGGCGGCGCGCTTGATGGCGGAGTGCAAGAATACGTAGGCGCCGCAGTCAGAGGTGGCCTCGATAAGGTCGCTTGCAGTCTTCATCTCCAGGCCGGTGACTTCAGACAGAGCGGCGGTTACCTGGTGGCGGTAGCCGGCTGGGGTGTTAACGCCGGTGCCGATGGCGGTGGCGCCGAGGTTGATCTGCAGCAAGCGGCTCTGTGCGTCGCGCAGAACGGCCTGCTCCTCGTTCAGGTTATTGGCAAAGCCCTTGAATTCATCGCCCAAGGTCATGGGGACGGCATCCTGTAGCTGGGTGCGGCCCATCTTCAGGATGTCTTGGAACTCATTGCCCTTGTCTTGGAATGCGGAACGCAGGCTGTCGATGCGCACGACGAGGTCATCGATGGCAGCGTACAGGCCCAGACGGAAGCCAGTTGGGTAAGCATCGTTGGTGGACTGGGACATGTTGACGTCATCGTTGGGGTTGATGATGTCGTAGGAGCCCTTCTCCTCCCCCAAGTGCTCAAGCGCCAGGTTGGCAACGACCTCATTGGTGTTCATGTTCAACGAGGTGCCGGCGCCGCCCTGGAATACATCGAGCGGGAACTGGTCCATGCAGCGGCCCTCGTCCAAGATCTGGTCACAAGCCCAGATGATGGCCTCCGCCTTCTTCTTTGGAAGCACGTGCAGGCGACGGTTGGCCATCGCAGCGGCCTTCTTGACCTGCACCATGCCGCGGATGAAGTGCGGAATGGTGTTAATGGTCACGTAGGAAATCTGGAAGTTATCCATCGCGCGGACGGTGTGGACACCAAAGTAGGCATCAGCAGGAATTTCCAAGTCACCGATCAGGTCGGTCTCCGTACGAGTGTTTTTGCTCGACGTCTTTGGCTGCTTCTGCTCAGCTACCTTTTTCTGTGCAGAATGGGTGGTCTTATCCTCCTGCTTTTCCTGCCCTTCCTTTGCAGCAGACTTAGTGTCTTTTTCTTCTTTCTTAGACGACTTTGCCATGATGGCGCGGCTCCTTTGCCTGTCGAGAATGATGTCCGAGTAAATGTTCTCAAGCGCCAATGGTAGCCACGTTTCGCCCCAGTTGGGACGACCAAGAATTTAATACTCCCCCTAAAAGCGGGCAATGCGGAGATCGGAAGCCAAAATTGCCTCCGCACCGAGTTGGGAAAGTCGATCCATAATCTGGTTGGCTTCCTTCTGCGGAACCATCGCACGCACCGCTACCCAGTCTTGCCGCGCCAACGGTGAGACCGTGGGTCCAGTCAGACCCGGAGTAACACCAGCTGCTTTGTCCAGATTTTCTTCCGCGATGTTGTAGTCAATCATGAGGTAGGTGCGGGCGTGTAAAATTCCTTGGATGCGGCCCAAGACAACCTGCTCTTCCGGCGTCACCTCTGCATCGTGGCGCTTAATAACCACGGCCTCCGAGGTCACGATGGGCTCGCCAAACGGTGCCAAGCCCTGCTGCCGCAGCGTAGTACCAGTTGACACGACATCAGCAATGACATCGGCCACGCCCAAGTGGATGGAGATTTCTACCGCCCCGTCTAGGCGGATGACATCGGCGGAAATCCCCTTCTCCGCCAGGTCCTGGCGGACCAAATTCGGGTACGACGTAGCCACACGCTTGCCCTCCAGGTGAGAGATATCCCACCCCTCTCCTTGGGGTGCGGCGTAGCGGAATGTCGAGTCACCGAAGCCGAGCGAGAGGACCTCTTTAAATTGGGCATTGGAATCGAGCGCCAAATCGCGCCCCGTAATCCCTAGATCGAGCACGCCGCGGGCAACATAGATCGCGATGTCCTTCGGGCGGAGGAAGAAGAACTCCACCCCGTTATCCAGATCCACCACGTTCAGGGTTTTGGAGTGGCCGCGCCCCTTGTATCCGGCCTCACCAAGGATTTCTAAAGCCGCCTCCGATAAGGACCCTTTATTTGGTACTGCAATTTTGATCATGCTGTTCTCCAGGATTTTTGCTCCACCGCAGGTGGCAACAAGTTATAGGTATTTATAAATATCTTCAGGGCGCAGCCCGCGCTTGATCATCATGACCTGCGTCCAATAGATAAGCTGCGACATCTCTTCTGCCAGTTCCTCATCGGACTGGTATTCGGCGGCGATCCATACCTCGCCCGCCTCTTCGATGATCTTTTTGCCAATATGATGGGCGCCTTCTTCCAGCGCCTGGACGGTCCCAGAGCCCTCAGGCTTCTGGTCTGCTTTGTTTAGTAGCTCAGCAAAAAGTGTCTCAAAATCCTTCACGGCTACCTATTGTTCCACAGGTAAGCAGACAATGCGAAGGGTTTTATTTCATTTCCTGGATAGCCCGGAACCACTCGTAGACATCCGTGTGGAGCGCGCCGGCGAGGTGGCGAGAATCGCGCAGCCGGGAGATCTCCACTACCCCGTCCGGTACTTCCACTCCTTCATCCTCTGGCAAACCGATAACGGTGCATCCCGCGGCCACGGCAGCGCGCATACCTGCCGGGGAATCCTCAAATACGAGGCACTGAGCTGGATTAAGCTGCAGGCGCCGGGCCGCTTCCAAGTACATGTCTGGGGCAGGCTTGCCGGTGGGAACTTCATCGCCGCAAATAGTGTCTACGAAATACTCGCTGCCGATGACAGCAATGGCGGCGTCTGCAACGTCGCGGTCCGTATTCGTCGTAACCATCATCGGCATGCCGTCGTGGTGCAGCGAAGTTAAAAGCTCAGGGATGCCGGGAAAGATTTCGAGGCGGCCAGCAAAAAGAGTCTTCATATAATCAAACATCTTGTGCCGGTAGGCCTCGACATCGCCTTCACCCAAGACAACCCCAGCGTTGTCGGCGCAAATGCGCAGCGTCGTCGTAAAAGTAGCCCCCACCGTATCCATCCGTTGGCTTGAGGTAAGGCGTTTTCCCAGCACTTCTGAAAGGTAGTAGGTCGCCTCGCCCCACAGGGGCTCCGAGTTCGTTAAGGTGCCGTCCATGTCCCAGAAAATCGCCGCTGGACGGGGCAAAAGCTGGGAATTACTCACTGTGGTCATACACACTCCACCGGATTTTCCGGCATAGAATTAAGGCTCAACGAGGATATTCGCGCTGCGCGGTGATCGATCAACTTCACCTTAGGAATCTACCCACGGCGGGCTGGCGCCGTAAAGAGGCTTAGAAGTCCAACTCGGGAATCTGTGATAGCGCCTCATCATCGGCACCGGTTGCCGCGGAGGCGTTGTACATAAGCTCGGCGATTTCTTCTTTTTCCTCCGGCTCCACCACGGCATCGTGTTGCTTGCGATTAAAGGTGGCGAGTTTTTTAACGGTCTTATTCAGCACCGCGGCGAGCTGGCCGCCATCAGGATCATCCGGCAGCCCGTCTAGCCCGTCCAGCATCTGCTCGAGGTGGCCTTTAAGTTCTGGTAGCACCGCCGCGTTAAACGGCGCCTCCCAGAACTCTTTTTCCTCATCCTTGAGGTAATCACCGGTGGCAAAGGACTTCAGTTCAGCAATGAACTCATCAACGGTGGGTTGGAAATCTGCGCGAATGCTCATGCTGTCGATATTGCCCTAAGTTGGCTAGGCCCGCACGCCGAGCAGCGAATCAAGTGCGGTACGCACCAACTGCGCAGCCCCTTCCTCGTCCTCGCCGCGGTCACTGCCTGCCCAATCGTCGATGGCGCGCAGGGCGGTGGGGGTATCGAGGTCATCGGCAAGCGCTTGGCGAAGCCCCGCTACCGCACCTTCTGCAGCCGACAGGGACCCAGGGGCCTCCAGTGCGGTCCGCCAGGTGGCCAGGCGGGCCTTGGCCTGGTCGAGCACCTCATCGGACCAATCCCGCTCGGCGCGGTAGTGGCCGGAGAATACGCCAAGGCGGATGGCGGAGGGATCCTCGCCCTGCTCCACAAGCTTGTGGACGAAGACCAGGTTGCCCAGGGACTTGGACATTTTCACGCCGTCGAGGCCGATCATTCCGGTGTGGACGTAGAACTGCGCCATGCGGTCTACGCCCAATGCGGCCTCTGCATGCGCGGCGGAAAATTCGTGGTGCGGGAACTTCAGATCGCTGCCGCCGCCTTGGATATCAAAAGTGCTACCCAAGTAGTTGGTGGCGATGGCAGAGCACTCGATGTGCCAACCGGGGCGGCCGGGGCCGAAGGGAGACTTCCACGCCGGTTCGCCTTCGCGGTGGGCGCGCCAAATCAGGGCGTCCATGGGGTGCTTCTTGCCTGGGCGGTCGGGGTCGCCGCCGCGCTCGGCAAAAAACTCCCGCATCTGTTCCATCGAGTAGTTGGATTCGTAGCCAAATTCCTCGGTGGCATCGATGGAGGCATATACATCCGGGTACTCTGGGTCATCGACCACGTAAGCGGCGCCGTTATCCAACAGCTTTTGCACCATGTCCACGATCTCATCGACCGCCTCCATAGCGCCGATGAAGTGCTGTGGCGGGATGACCGATAAAAGCTCCATATCGGAGCGGAAAAGGTCGATCTGGGAGGTGCCGAGTTCGCGCCAATCAACGCCGTCGCGCTCCGCGCGCTCAAAGAGTGGGTCATCGACGTCGGTGATATTTTGCGCGTAATTGACCTTCTTGCCAGCGTCCAGGAACTGCCGGTAAATCAGATCGAAAGTGAGATAGGTGGCTGCGTGGCCCAAGTGGGTCGAATCATACGGGGTAATGCCGCACACGTACATGGTGGCGGTATCCCCCTTTACCTGCACGGGGGCCTTGGTTTGATTCGCGGAATCGTAGAGATAGAGCTGCGCCGCATCGCCTGGGACGCGACTATAAGAAGGTGTTGGCCAAGAATGCATGGCACCTATCCTAACGCGAACTTATGGGGTGCTTTAAATGGGCTGTAGGACTCCCAAGGCCAGCAGAATCATCACGAGGATGCCTACTGGGATGCGGTAGGCCGCAAACCATGCAAAGGAGTGGTTGCCCACGAAGTTCAGCAACCAGGCAATCGACGCGTAGCCCAAGGCAAAGGCAATGCCGGTGCCGACGAGCAGCTGCATACCGGACGCGGCTTGACCGGCCTCGGGCGCGAAGGCATCGGGAAGCGAAAAAAGCCCCGACGCCAGCACCGCCGGAATGGCCAAGAGGAAGCTAAAGCGCGTGGCCACCTCGCGGTCGAGGCCCAAGAAAAGACCACCGGAAATAGTGCCGCCCGAACGCGAAACGCCAGGAATCAGCGCCAAGCACTGGCACAAGCCCATGATGATGGCATCCTTCATCGTGAGCTCGTCATAACCGCGCTTTTTGAAGCCCACGCGCTCTGCGGCGATGAAGACGAAGGAGAAAAGGATCAGCATCGCGGCGGTGATCCACAGGTTGCGCAGCGCACCGCGGATGGCATCTTCAAAAACCAACCCGATAACGCCGATGGGAATGGATCCGGCGATGACCATCCAGCCCATGCGCCAGTCCTGTCCGCGCGAGGCGGGGTTGGTCCACCCACGCAGCCATCCGGAGAGGATTTGCCAGATCATCGGGGCGAAATAAACCAGCACGGCAAGCTCGGTGCCGAGCTGGATGACGGCTGTAAAGGAAGCACCGGCATCGTTGCCCCAAAAGAGCTCGGAAACAATGCGCAGGTGCCCCGAGGAGCTTACCGGGAGAAACTCCGTAAGCCCCTGCACAATGGATAAAACGATAACTTGTGCCCAAGAAACTGCTTCGGTCGCGGTATCAGAAATCACCCGCCATACACTACCGCCGCGCACGGCTTCGGGAAATCGCAACGCGCGCTGTTAGGATAAGTATCCGTGAAATCACGATCCCGCTCCACACTCGTACTATCCAGCTTGCTAGCACTCTCCACTGCTGCGCTGGCCGCCTGCGATTCCACCGTGGGCGTAGGCGGTGATCCCGAAACCGCAGTGAAGGGCAACGCCACCCCAGCCGCTTCTCCGAGCGACACCGATCCTGCCGGTACGGTCATCGACCTCGATGAAGACATCACGGATCTGGCCGCGGTGAAGGATACGATTGCCGTTCGCACCGCGGACCAGGTGCGCATTGGCAGCCAGGATGACTTTGCCGCCAAGAAGGCCAAGAGCATCGATGTCGATTCCACCTGCGGCGATTTGAGCTCCTCCGAATCTGGATTCGTCTTGGCTTGCCCGGATAAGGTCCTACTCATTGATCCTTCTGCGCCGGAGTCACCGGAAGAAATCAAGATGGAGGAAGACTTCCAGGTCACCGCTGCGACCCAACTTTCCACCGGCGAAGTCTTTGTCACCGCGAGCGACTCCGCTGTGGTCGGCCGGTACAAGGATGGCACGCGGGACGGCGAAATCTCCGTCGAGGCCGGCTCGGACCAGATGCTCGCCGTTCCCAATGCGGACGGCGATGACGGGATTGTGCGCATTCAGCGTTCGGATTCCACCATCCAGAATATCGATTGGCCCAATGACCGCGCCGGCGGCCGGTTGCGCGCTGGCCAGGGTGTCGGCCAAATCGCGGTGGGTAATAACGGCGTCGTGCTCGCCTCCGATACCGAGGGCGGCCGGATCGCGGTCTATACCTCCGATGACGTCGTCCGCCTGCACCAATACGGCGTGGTCGATGGCACCCCGTGGGCGGTGGCCTGGGATGACTCGCGCGAGCTCGCGTGGGTTACCACCACCGATAACAACATCGCGCACGCCTATTCCATTGACAAGGGCGTTCCCGAATCCCGCGGCGAGATTGCCACGCTTGCCGATGCCCAAAATATTTCCGCTCTTTCCAATGGCACCATCGTGGTTGCCTCCGCATCCGGCCAGGGGCTGCAGTTCGTGGCGGATCCACACCTGACAAAGGCAAAGGAGTCTTAATCCATGGTTTCGACCTTCGATTCGCTGCGCAAAGGCGCCTATCAGCTGGCGCTACGCGGGATGTTTCGCTTAAGCCCCGAGCGCATCCACGGCATTATCAACTCTGGCCTCCACGGCCTGCACGCGGCAGGGCCTGCCAATCGCGCGCTTGGCCGCATCCTGCCGGTCAACGATCCGGTCTTGACACAGGAAGTATGCGGGATCACCTTCCCGCGCCCGCTTGGCCTGGCGGCTGGGTTTGATAAAAACGCCGCTGCCGCCGATGCCTGGTCGCCGCTTGGTTTCGGCTATGCCGAGCTGGGCACCGTCACGGCGCAGGCGCAGCCGGGCAACCCGACTCCCCGCCTCTTCCGCCTCAAAGAAGATGCCGCCATCTTAAACCGGATGGGTTTTAATAATGAGGGTGCGGCCGCCGTGGCAGAGAATCTGCGCAAGCGCCGGTACAACGACGTCATCGGGATTAATATCGGCAAAACCAAGGTCACCCCGGCCGAACGCGCCGTGGATGATTACCGCCGCTCCGCCTCCGTCTTAGGCGGTCTGGCGGACTACCTGGTGGTCAATGTCTCTTCCCCCAATACCCCTGGGTTGCGGGACCTGCAGGCGGTCGAATCGCTGCGCCCCATCCTGCGCGCCGTGCAAGAATCCACCGATGTCCCCGTCATGGTCAAAATCGCGCCGGACCTTTCGGATGCCGATGTCGATGCCGTCGCCGATCTCGCCGTGGAGCTAGGCCTTGCCGGCATCGTCGCCACCAATACCACCATCTCCCGCGAGGGGCTTAGCACTCCCCGCGCGGAGGTAGAAGCCCTTGGCGCCGGCGGCATTTCCGGCCCACCGGTGGCCGAACGCTCCTTAGAAGTACTCCGCCGCCTGAATGCGCGCGTGGGCTCGCAGCTTGTCCTGATTTCCGTCGGCGGCATTACCACCCCAGAACAGGCGTGGGAGCGGATTGCCGCCGGTGCCAGCCTCCTCCAGGGCTATACCGGGCTCATCTACGGCGGGCCGGACTGGATTCGGGATATTCACAGGGGCATCGCCAAGCAGATTCGCGCCCATGGCCTAAGCAATATCTCTGAGGCAGTAGGCTCCAACCTGCCGTGGAAGGCAATAAACTAGCAGCTCATTAGATAGCACAATGCCACGTGTTTCTACACGTGGCATTGCTTATTTATAGGCCCGCTTAGGAGGTCGCCATGACGCTGCGCCGCAAAATTAAGGCACAGATGGCGGACATACCGGCATAAAAGAGCAGCCAATACTGCTGCTGAATCAGGAGATCGTGCTGCGGCAGAAAGCGGCTAGCGATGATCAAGGCCACCGCCACCGCTAGGGCGATAATCTGCGCGCGGCTTCCGGCATGCTCTTTGCTCATTGTGCTGAAGGCACCCACCATCACCGCCGCGATAATGATCGCGAGGTTACTGTAGGTCCAGACAAAAGGTGCGCCCCATCCATCGCTAAAGACGGAAATCAAGGCGAAGAGGATCAGCACGAAAGCAACGACCAAAAAAGCGCCGCCCACCCGCAGCGCTGCGGGTGGGGTCACTGGGTTTTTAGGAGCGGAACTCGCCATTACTTGGCCTCGTACCAACCCCAGAGGATTGCCCGGCCCAGTGCGTGGAAGTGCAGGTTGAAGCCGAGGACGGTGGGGGAAGAATCCGGATCGATATCGAGGGTTTCTACGTCTACGGCGTGGACCGCGTAGAGGTAGCGGTGCGGTGCGTGACCTGCCGGCGGGTTGGCACCAAAGTGGGTGCGGTTGCCGGAGTCATTGCTCAGGCTGATAACACCGTCGATGCCAAGGTCCTCTGCCGCGCCGGCGTTGGTGGGCAGCTCGGAGACATCAGTGGGGATATTAAAGGCGGCCCAGTGCCAGAAACCGGAGGCGGTCGGTGCATCCGGGTCAAAGCAGGTAACCGCTAAAGACTTGGTTCCCTCCGGCAGTCCGGACCATGCCAGCTGTGGGGACACGCTTTCCGGCGCGCGGTGCTTTTCTGGAATCTCATCGCCTTCTACCAAGTCGGTAGAAGACAGCCCAAAGCTGGGGAGTTCGCGCAGCGGGGCGTACGGGTCAGGTCCGGGGAATCGAGTGTCATCTGCATAAGAAGTCATGTACCCCTTTGTACCGCAGATCACACACGCTTGTCGATGCCTCTCGCACTCACCCCACCACCGTGCCTCCGCTTTCGCCCTGCACGCTTACTTAGAGGCTGCAACCTTTTGAGTTACAAAGGTGTTTTTCCCTACCTTAAGATCACCCGCTTTATTAACCTTTACCTGGCGATTTGTATTCCGATGACGGAACACGATAGAGTTTCGAGGTGCCCAACCGAGAGGTTGCAAACACCCTGCCCGGGTGGCGGAATGGCAGACGCGCTAGCTTGAGGTGCTAGTGTCCTATTAACGGACGTGGGGGTTCAAGTCCCCCTCCGGGCACGCTGTGAAGTCTCGAGACATCGTTCCTATGGTGTCTCGAGATTTTTCTTTTTTGCGGTGCCCAAAAATGTTCAAAACTTTAGGATCTTTGTGGCTTAATTTCCCGATTCATGGATCGTCGACACCCGATGGAATCTGCCCGGGCGAAGTACTGTTCGGTGCGGAATGTAAGCCTTCGATGCAGGTTCTGCGGGCGCCAAAACTTTGCGACGAGGCACTTTTGAGCCTCTCGCGTGCCTGCTATCTTCGGTGGAAGCTGAGCTTAAGGTACGTGTAACTAGCTGCTTGACGTTAACGCACTATGACCTTGTTGGAACGATGTCTCGAGACATTCCTTTTTGCCCAGTTGGGGCATTTTCATCCACGGGTTGTCTGCCGGATCGATGTGGTGAGACATTCTTGCAGGACGAACCGGAACGATCTCATGAGACATGCGGAACGATGTCATGGAACCAGACACCCCTCCGGGCACGCTGTGAAGTCTCGAGACATCGTTCCTATGATGTCTCGAGATTTTTCTATAAGTACAGCTCTTTTCTATCAGCCCGGCCGAGCCGACTACGATACAAACGCATGACCACTTTCCGGGATTGGATACGCAGCTTTGGTAGCTTCTGCGTTCAACTCACCCACTCAGCTTGGGGCTCAATCCGTGCGTGGTCACCGCGACGCTGGATACTCATCATCGCGCTCGCACTTGCTGGAGCAGCGCTTTTTATCTGGCTCGACATTCCCGACCTCTCCCAGATGCGGGCCGCCGCTGCCCGCCTTGGCGCGTGGTTTCCGGTCGCCTTCACGCTAGGTTATGTCATATTTACGCAATTTCCCCTGCCCCGAACCATCTGGACGGTTGCAGCGGGTATCCTTTTCGGTCCTTGGCAGGGCCTTGCTATCTCGCTGCTCGCGCTCACCATCTCGGCCGTATTATCGTTGCTGATTGTGCGCCGCCTGCTCGGAGAATGGATGAGGCCGCATCTTGCCCATCCCGCGGTTTATACCATCAATACCCACCTGGAGCGGCGCGGTTGGCTGGCCATCGCTTCCCTGCGCATGATGGCGGGAGTGCCCTTCAGCCTTCTCAACTACGTCGCCGCGCTTACCCCCATCAGCGTTTCGCACTTTACGGTCGCTACGTTGGTCGGCTCGATTCCCACCACGGTCATCGGTGTCTTTTTCGGCGATGCGCTTACTGGCACGGCCAGTCCCGGGATCATCGTTGCCTTTATCGTCTTTGCCCTCGCCGGTATCGGCGGGCTTGTGCTCGATTCGCGCCTGCCAACTCCCGTCCAGTCAAGGTTAAGCGGTAGACTGTAACGAACTGCTCGCAATAAAGGAGGATCCTCGTGCTCGCTGTCCATGCCCGCTACCGTGGGCGTTCCGTGCGCCGCGCTGAGCTCGTACAGCGCTCGGCCGCCGCGCTATCCACCCTCGAGGGCGTCGGCGAGTTTCACGTCCTTGGCGTCGAGGATATTTGCGCCGTGGTCGACTCCGCCACCGCAGTGTGTGAGGTCGTCATGGCCTTGCTTGCCGATGGCGACTGGGCCATCGGCATCGGCATCAGCCCTGGCAACCAGGCAGACGAAGAAAGCGCGCGCCACGTGGCTACCGCGGCGCTCAAAAATTCCGCGCGCATGGGGCAGGTCTACACCAAGCTCAATAAGCGCGGCCGTTCTGCGGAGGCGAGTGATATCGCCGCCGCCTTCGCGCTCATTGGATACGTGCTCAATAAGCGCACCATCGAGGGCCGCGAGGCAACCTCCCTTGTAAGGGCGGGGCTCAATCAAAATGAGGCCGCAGAAGAATTGGGAATTTCCAAACAGGCGATGTCCCAAAGGCTGCAAGCCGCGGGCTGGAGCGCCGAGATGGCCGGGTGGCAATTGGCGGTCAACCTCATTGAACGCGCCAATCTAGCCTAGGCCGAGAAAGCGTCGCTTACTGGGGCTTAGACAAGGTCTGATTTGCGCAGTTCAGGCGTGGTCACAAAATCCACCAGGCGCTCGACCGCACCAATCAGGCTCGAGTCTAAGTCCCTGAAGGAATGGACCGCGTTATAAACGTGGCGCCACCCATCGGAGGGATCGGACCACCCCACGCGGCGGCAGATTCCGGTTTTCCAATCTTCACCCCGCGGTACCTCCGGCCATGCTTGCAGGCCTACCCGTTGCGGTTTTACTGCCGCCCAAATATCCACGAAGGGATGGCCGGTGACTAGAACGTGCTCCCCCACAGACTCGGTCATTCGCGTTTCTTTCGACCCTTTGACCAGGTGGTCCGCGAGCACGCCGACCCGGCGGCCGGGGCCAGGCTGAAATTCGGCGAGCCTTTCTTCGAGGTTGTCTAAGCCCTCCAGGTATTCCACGACCACGCCTTCTACGCGTAGATCGTGCCCCCATACCTTTTCCACAATGGCGGCATCGTGGACGCCTTCGACCCAAATGCGTGATGGCGCTGCCACCTTGGCCTCTACGTTTTCTACCCGCCTAGAGCCCGAGTTTGATTTGCGGGGTGCTTGCTTGGGCACGTACCTCGTAAGCGTCACCGGCTGACCTTCTACCAAGAATCCGCCTTTAATGAGGTTAAATACTCGCTCGACGCCGTGGCGGTCTTCTAGCCGTACGACCTCACCAAAGACGGTCTTATCCACGCCTAAAACGGCGCCCACAAAGTCATCACCGCGCACTTCTACCACCATGCCCGGTTCTGCGGGCACTTCTGGGTACTGGGTGGGCTTGCTGCGTCGGTGCCCAGCAAAAATATCTCCGCCATATGGATCTAAACTCATGGCCCGATAGTCTATCTACTACACTTGCTCGCCATGGATATGCGCGCCGAAGTCTGGTCCCCTCTCCAAAACTCTGCCATCTGGCTAGCCGCGTGGTTGTGGGGACATGAGACAACAGATGAGCTGCTCGATGCCCTGACAGAGCTGGGCGGGCGCCCCGACTGCTTGGATGAATCTCCCTTCATCGATTTGCTCGCCTTGCTGCGCGCCGAAACGAAGGAGCTCACTTCTCAGCCAGGCGCGGGCGGGGAGCCTCTTCTCCGGCTTATTTTATCTGGTCCGGGTGAAGCGCCGGCGCTTCCCGCAGGATCAGAATCTGCCCGTGCGGCCGCGCAAAGTTCAGCGGGCGCCATCGTTGTGCGCACCAACGATCCGGAAGTTTCGCTCGTCCTTGTCCCCCATCCCCATCGAGCTCACACGGCATGGCAGGTGATTCGTGAGGATCAGCCGCTACCTTCACCGGCATGGCTGAGCCCCGGCGAAGCGGATGCCTTGTTAACTAAGGCGACGGATGAATCCGCCGATCTCATTACGGTCACCGGCTACCAGTCCACCGCGCTGACTAATCCCCGGCTCACGGTGGGGACCCTGAGCGATTTTTATGACACTCCCGGCCTGCCACCGGCCACCCCGCCCCGGGCTGCGAAACTCTTTGCTCGCGCGGACCGCGTTGCCGCGATCATCGAAACCGTCACGGATAGGATCAACGATCACAGCCTCGATCCGCAGCTCCTCCGCTTATGGCGCCATATCCGGCAAGCGCGGATGACGGCAGTGGCTTATTCAGCAGCGGAATTCGCTCGCTAGAACAGGCCCGCCCAGAGTACTTTTAGTGGGCGCGAATATCGCAGCAGCCTGCAGCGCAGGGCGCGCCGTTGGTGGTACACCCTTGTACGGTGACATTCCCGCTGGTCTCCCACGGTTTCCCCTGTTCGAGTTCTTCCACCAGATCCACGACCATGTCCGCAAACCGCTGGGAGGGGCCAGCGGTACGGGCGCGCTCGACCTGTACTCCCATCTCATCGGCGGCAGCTTGCAGTTCAGAGTCCAAGTCCCAGATGACCTCCATGTGATCGGAGATAAAACCGATGGGGCACACCACTACGGCGCCTACCCCGTCTTTTTCATGAAGTGCGGTGGTGTGGTCAACGATGTCCGGCTCCAGCCACGGCGTCTTCGGGTTACCGGAGCGCGATTGCCACACCAAGTCGTAATCCGAAATTCCGACGCGCTCGGCCACTAAGCGGGAGGCTTCGGCTACTTGCCGGGAATAAAGGTTCTTGTCCCCGTCTGCACCACCGACATTATCGTGTGCATTCGGCACCGAGTGGGCCGTAAACAGCATGCGCGCGCTGCCCGTTTTCTCGACGGGTATACGCCGCCAGGCCTCGGCGACGGCATCGGCCATCTCCGCGATGAACTTGGGATGATCATAAAATTGTCGAATCTTGGTGAACTCGATTTCTGGCAGACCATTATCCGCAAGGTGTTGCCGCATCGCAGCAATGTCTTCATCGTATTGCCGGCACGCCGAGTAGCCACCCCAAGCGGAGGTGGCGAAGACGGCCACCCTGCGAATCCCTTCTTCCGCCATCTTCTCTGCGGTAGCTGTGGCAAAGGGGTGCCAGTTCCGATTGCCAAAATAAACCGGCAGATTATGTCCGCGTTTTTTCAGCTCGCCTTCGACGTTACTGATAATCTCCCGGTTCAGGCCGTTGATCGGGCTTACCCCGTCAAAGTGGTAATAATGCTCGCCCACTACTTCTAAGCGCTCGCGCGGAATTCCGCGGCCCCGCGTCACGTTCTCTAAAAACGGAACGACCTCCTCATTTCCTTCCGGGCCACCGAAAGAAAGAACGAGGAGGGCGTCGAAATTTTGGGCAGGATGCTGTGCGTCAGTCATGCCCTAAATAGTAGCAACCACAAGGCTGAGAATTAGAGAAGGCGCACGACCTCCGGGGTCGCACCAGCCCAGCGCACAGGGGAGACCTGTACATTCTGGCCAGACTGCGGGGCCTCAATCATTTTGTCATTGCCCAAGTAGATCGCAACGTGCTGGCTGCCGCCGACGCCGTAGAAGATGAGGTCGCCGCGCTGCAAGTTGTCGCGCGAGACCTTATTGCCCATTTGGTACTGCGCACCGGAGTAGTGCGGAAGGTCCAAACCGGCCGCGGCGAACGCGTACTTAGTCAATCCAGAACAATCAAAACCGCTCCGTCCGTAGTCACCAAAGCTATCGGCGATGCCGCCGTCCCGGAGGCCGCCAGTTGGGCCATTGTTGTCGCCACCGCCCCACACGTATGGGGTTCCGATGACAGATTCTGCGCGAGCGATCACCGCCTCAATCTGGCTGCTATTGCCCGGAGCAGGGTTAGATGGCGCTCCAGGCCCTTGACCGGTGGCGGAAGGATCAGTGCTTGCCGATGGCGCCGTATTCGGGCTGCCAATGCCCAACAGGTCTGCAGATCCGTCCATCAGTGCCCGCATATCGTCTTGATCAACGGCTGCGGCGAGATCGCCTGCGATGTCCATAACATCCGATGCCGAGGAACCGGTACCATAGTCCACCGTGTTAAAAGACGGCGTGGCTCCTTGATTAAGTGCGGTGCCGAACTCCGCCTTCGGGGTGGCCGCGTCCGCCTGCCCCTCTACGACGGCGTCATCGTGCGTCACCTCAGGAAGCGCAGTTTCATCCGGAACAATCTCGTCGGTAAAGTTTTGAGCCTCGTCTTTATTCAAGCCTTGCGGCTTGACGGGATTGCCGGAAAGCGCATCCGCACCTACCCTAAAGTCAAGGTTTTTATCTTGATTTTGCACCTTTGGAAGGTCGCCCTGCTGGGTCACTTCCACCGCCTGCTGCTGGTGGGCAAAAGAGGCCTCAGCGAAGTTGCGGGTGGCATTCATTTGAGCCTCCCGCTGGGCTAAGTTGCGGCGGTGCTCGACCATTGCCGATTCGGCTGCACGCTTTTCAGCATAAGCTTGGTCAAGCTCTGCCGCGTCGTCCGCAACCGCAGGATCGGCCGAAAGCTGGGCGATGCGCTCCGTCGCGGCCGCCGCTTGCTCCTCCGCCTGGTCGAGCAGCTGGCGCAGCTGATCTACGTCCCGCTGCTGAGCATCAACGTTGGATACAGCGCGGGCAATGGAGTCATCTGCATCGGTGCTTGGAACTTCTTCAACCGCACCGGCCTGGGCGGGATCGGGGCGCTCATCTGCTCCGGCAGGAGCGATGGACGTCAGGGGCGATAGCGCTGCGACACCTATGACTGCAGCGATAGTTGCGCGAACATGTCGGATGCGCGGTAGACGAATGGTGGCCACTGGAATTCTCCTTGTTTGGACCACCTCCCTTTTAAAGAATGGGACGCAATGTGCCGCACTTGGGCATAGGAATGCCCGAGACACTGAAGCTTGCGCATTTCGCACAGCAGCAAGCCCAGAGTCTTCTTTGCGATATTCCGAATCCGATAGCTCACACCCAAAGGCTTATGGGCTTATGGGTATGCGTTATCGCCCTGGCAGCCCGCGGCCCCAGGATGTACATGGCACATGAGCCCGAAAACTCTGGAGACTTCACTAAGGGAGTGCGCACTTTAGTTAAAGCTCTATGTACTGATGCTTGAGCTCAGTAGCCTCACGTCACGCTGCCCAACAATCGCTACTATTTCCCCATACCAGCGACATGGATGGTGCATTTTCTCCACGTGTCCTACGCGGTTCATTGTGAACGTGAGCGCTCTAACGCTACTGGGAGCATTTACAACTCTCCCATCGCAGTGCCAATCTCAGATTGGCGCATCGTCATCGAGCTCCCCTTGTGACGTGCAGTGAATTTAGGTAGCTGGCAGAGTCCAGACCCTTTCGCACGCTGCGCTGCGCACAGTGAGAACTGCCCTATGATCCTTGGCACGACTCGCCGCGGCGCAGTGGAGGTACAGCTTTATGCGTGTACCCATTCGTGCGAGGGCAAGTGGCCACAAACCATGAACAGGCCACACGATGCTGGCCCTAGTGTGATTCCGGTTCCCTCATTCTCTCATTCTGCACGTACCCGACTGCGCTTCTCAGCGAACCTCGTATCTGGATTCCGATTGACCGGGAATCCACTATCGAAGGGCTCGACAAAGAACCACACCCGCATACCCACACGATGGAGCTCTAGCGAACTCGTCTCACCACTTTTAAGGAAGGTGGGTTGATGTTTATTTTTCGAACATTGTCGTCGCTCAAGTGAAAAGTTTTTCTACTCTCCCGTTCGAGAGTTCCCTCGTGGTTCATTGACTTCCAAGAACCGCCAATTCCTCGATTCCCGCGAGGCGTGCTTCCCCACATACCCGTGCGAATCTTCAATTGACCGTCAAGGCTAAGCCCATGAACTCAAGAAGATATTCACGTCTCTTGAGTCGACACTCGAACCATACGTCACGACACGCCCTTTTCGCACACATTCCACTTAATTACGTGGAGTCAAGTTAAACCACATGACGCAACATTCGTACCTAACCTGCAATAATTTTGTTACCATCCCGTTATTGTGATGTTCGCCACTTTGGTTTTTATATTCCGAGGGCCGTGCGTCATGAGTCGCAACCAAATCGGGGCCATTTCACCGCAGTAGAACCACTCCCCCAGTGAAAATCAACCACTAAGCCTTTACTTTTGCCCCTCCCCCGCTCCCCTGACACTTTTAGGCAATGGGAGTTTTCTTCATTCGCAACGATCCGGAGTCGCCCAAGGGCCGCCCATAAAGGACCGATGGATTACGCCAATGCCTGAACATCATTTTCCATAAATCTCAGGGTAGGCACCGCGAGTTCCTTCGGTGCGGTGCGCCACGACGCTCTTGCAGCCGTAAAATTTAGCTCGCTTCGGCGGATGGTTTTGGGGCGCGCCGAGCGCGGAAGACGGAAAATTTTCTTCTATTTTTCGAACAAACATAGTTAGAAGTTGGATACGCTTGGACGCCTTGATGCGTCCGCTCTCTCCAGATCGCGCCCCCTTAATGGCCGCTACTTATCCCCGAATTTCGCGATGATGGGAGGCACGCCAATAACTTAAGCCGCCGAAAAGGAGGGCGAGTATGGCGACGACGGCGACGACGGCGACCATCGGAAAGCTGCTTTGCCCAAGCCCTGCATAGTACTGCTGCACAAGATCGACTTGGTTCAGTCCTGGCCTTAATTGCGCTTGGGAAGATTCAATATCCGCACGGCTATAGTTCTCGCTAACCGAGGAGACATGGCGCGGGGTCTGCACGATGACGGTGTGCAGATTGGTAGCATCATAAAGCTCTTGTGCAATGTCGCGCGCGTCGGCGGCCTTGAAAACAGAAACATCGACCACGGCAATCCCGTCGCCCTCACGCAGTTGCTCGGCGACGTGTGCATTTAGCTGAGCATCCGATTCCAGCGAGGGTGCAGAATAAGCTACGCCGTCCTGCTTGAGCTGCTGAGCCAACTGCGGGACGTCCACTTCACCCGGAACCATTCAATCCTCTTCCCTCTTCTTAATTATTGCCGGGGCTCGTGCACCCGAGATCGGGGGTTATGCCTTGCGCATATTCCTTGGTCTTTCTTCATTAAAGATAAAGGTTACCGCCGCCGCCTACACAGTAAACGCGCCGAGTACGGCAAAAAGCTTTAAACAGAACGCTTGTCCCGTTACAATTGGAGCAACGGAAGGTTTTTACCTCTACAATAAATAGGTGAACCATCGCGTTCTTTGCCGTCTTTGGCACTGCGGGCCCCATGGCTTCGTCTCGACCACTATGTGGTCGCGCACCTTTTGCTTATCCCGCATCTCCAGCAGGCGGCGAGTACAAAACAGAACAGACTGTTTATTAACAAGGAATGGAGCTCCCTGTGACTGAAAGCTTGAACTCCTTCGATGCCAAGAAGACCCTTGATGTCAACGGCAAGTCTTACGACTACTTTGACATCAACACGGTTCCTGGCATGGAGAAGTTGCCGTACTCCCTCAAGGTGCTGGCAGAAAACCTGCTGCGCAATGAGGACGGCAAGAATGTAAACGAGGACCACATCAAGGCCCTCGCCAATTGGGATCCAAAGTCTGAGCCGGATACTGAAATCCAGTTCACCCCAGCCCGCGTCCTCATGCAGGACTTCACCGGTGTTCCCTGTGTCGTCGACCTCGCAACCATGCGTGAAGCCGTGTCCGCTCTTGGCGGTACGCCAGACCAGGTTAACCCGCTGAACCCGGCCGAGATGGTTATTGACCACTCCGTCATCGTTGAGGCCTTTGGTTCCACCGACGCTCTTGAGAAGAACGTTGAAATCGAGTACCAGCGCAATGAAGAGCGCTACCAGTTCCTGCGTTGGGGTGCTGAGAACTTCTCCAACTTCCGCGTTGTTCCTCCGGGAACCGGTATTGTCCACCAGGTCAACATCGAGTACCTGTCTCGCGTTGTCTTTGACAACGAGGGTCTTGCATACCCGGATACCTGTATCGGTACCGACTCCCACACCACCATGGAAAACGGCCTGGGCATCCTGGGCTGGGGCGTTGGCGGCATCGAGGCAGAGGCTGCCATGCTTGGCCAGCCGGTATCGATGCTCATCCCAAAGGTCGTCGGATTCAAGCTCACCGGCGAAATCCCGACCGGCGTTACCGCAACTGACGTCGTCTTGACCATTACGGAGATGCTGCGTGAACACGGCGTTGTCCAGAAGTTCGTAGAGTTCTACGGCAACGGCGTCAAGTCCGTCCCGCTGGCTAACCGCGCTACCATCGGCAACATGTCGCCAGAGTTCGGTTCCACCGCGGCCATCTTCCCCATCGACGAAGAGACCACCAAGTACCTCGAGCTCACCGGTCGCCCGCAGGAGCAGATCGACCGCGTCGAGCAGTACGCCAAGGCCCAGGGCATGTGGCTGGCAGAGGACACTCCGGAGCCGGAGTACTCCGAGTACATCGAACTCGACCTATCCACCGTTGAGCCATCCATCGCTGGTCCGAAGCGCCCGCAGGACCGTATCCTCCTTTCGGAGGCCAAGGAACAGTTCCGTAAGGCCCTGTCCAACTACACCACCGACGAGGTATGCGTGGATGACTCCTCCGTTGAGGCAAAGCGCATGTCCGCTGAGGGCGGCGCGCCTGGCGAAGAGGACGTCACCGGTGGTTTGAACAAGTCTCGCGAGGGCCACGGCGAATCCGCCGCCGCTGGTGCTAAGGGACGCCACTCCAACCCAATCACCGTTGAACCTGATAACGGCGGTGAGTACACCCTTGACCACGGCATGGTGGCAATTGCCTCCATCACCTCCTGCACCAACACCTCCAACCCATCCGTCATGGTGGGTGCAGGTTTGATTGCACGTAAGGCCGCCGAAAAGGGCCTGCGCTCCAAGCCATGGGTTAAGACCATTTGTGCACCTGGTTCCCAGGTTGTCGATGGCTACTTCCAGCGCGCAGATCTCTGGAAGGACCTCGAGGCTATGGGCTTCTACCTGTCCGGCTTCGGCTGCACCACCTGTATTGGTAACTCCGGCCCACTGCCAGAGGAAGTCTCTGCAGCCATCAATGAGAACGACTTGGCAGCTACCGCAGTTCTGTCCGGTAACCGCAACTTCGAGGGTCGTATCTCCCCGGACGTCAAGATGAACTACTTGGCATCCCCAATCATGGTCATCGCCTACGCTATTGCCGGCACCATGGACTTCGACTTCGACAACCAGCCGCTGGGCCAGGACGAAGACGGCAACGATGTCTTCTTGAAGGACATCTGGCCTACCCCGCAGGAGATTGAGGACACCATCCAGTCCGCTATCTCTCGCGAGATGTACGAGGCTGACTACGCCGACGTCTTCAAGGGCGACGACGCATGGCGCAACCTGGATGTCCCAGAGGGCGAGACCTTCGAGTGGGATGAGGACTCCACCTACATCCGCAAGGCTCCATACTTCGAGGGCATGCCGACCGAGCCGGACCCAGTTGAGGACATCAAGGGCGCTCGCGTTCTTGCGAAGCTTGGCGATTCCGTCACCACCGACCACATCTCCCCTGCTTCTGCCATCAAGCCGGGCACCCCGGCCGCGCAGTACTTGGATGAGAACGGCGTTTCCCGCTCTGACTACAACTCCTTGGGTTCCCGCCGCGGTAACCACGAGGTCATGATGCGCGGTACCTTCGCTAACATCCGCCTGGCCAACCAGCTGGTGGACGAGACCGGTGGATACACCCGCGACTTCACCCAAGAGGGTGCACCGCAGGCATACATCTACGATGCATGCGAGAACTACAAGGAAGCCGGCATCCCACTGGTCGTTATCGCTGGTAAGGAATACGGCACCGGTTCTTCCCGTGACTGGGCTGCAAAGGGCACCAACCTTCTGGGTGTAAAGGCAGTTATCACCGAGTCCTTCGAGCGCATCCACCGCTCGAACCTCATCGGTATGGGCGTTATCCCGCTGCAGTTCCCTGATGGCGAGTCTCACGAGTCCCTGGGTCTGGACGGTACGGAGACCTTCGACATCGAAGGCATCACCGAGTTCAACGACGGTTCCATCCCGAAGACCGTTCACGTCACCGCTACCAAGCAGGACTCTGACGACGCCGTCGAGTTCGACGCTAACGTATGTATCGACACCCCGGGTGAGGCAGAGTACTTCCGCCACGGCGGTATCCTGCAGTACGTGCTGCGCCAGATGGTGAAGAACTAAGCCACTTAATGCGACGGAAAAGTACTAAGCTTTTTGGGCTTAGTGCTCGTCGCTGAGCTTGAAGACGCGGGGTCGCACCGCTCTCTCCCGTAGAGGGCTCTGCGGCCCCGCGTTTCTTTATTGTCGTTCTATGTTCGTTTCAGAACATACTTAACTTGAAGTATTAATCATTCCTAAAAGGAGACGACCTCACTATGCCAATCGTGAGTGAATCTGAGTTAAATCGGCGGCGGCACGAAATTCTCGTTGGGGCTCGCCGGTGCTTTGCCGAACATGGCTATGAGGGCGCGACTGTCCGCCTCTTAGAACAAGCCACCGGGAAATCACGCGGCGCCATTTTTCACCACTTTGGGGACAAGGAATCTCTATTTCTTTCCCTAGCACGCGAAGATGCCGCACGCCAGGCAGAAGTAGTGGCTAATAATGGCCTCGTCGAGGTCATGCGTGAAATGTTGCGTCACCCAGAACGCCACGATTGGCTTGCCACGCGTCTAGAGATCACTTCTCTATTGCGCACTGACCCCTCGTTTGCCGCGCGGTGGAAAGAACACCAGTCCATTCGTGACGAGGCTATCCGCGCCCGACTTGCATCCAACGCAGAGCAAGGCCGGCTGCGAGATGACGTGGATATAGATACCCTGGTGAGCTATTTGGAAACCTTCATGGATGGGTTTATTAATAGGCTCGCCTTAGGGGATACGGATGGCCTGGAGCGTGTCCTCGATCTGGTGGAGCAATCGATCCGGAGTTCTAGCTCGCCACAGCGCTAAATGAGCCCATTACGTTGTTAGCAGTACCGCTTGAGGTCACCCAGGATTCGTAGCTCTGCCCCTGTGCAGGGGCAGGTTATGTTTGTCTGCGTTCTGAAGTGCCCCGAGTTTTGTTCCTAGGCATTTGCCTTGATTTCTATTATTCCCTGTTGCGGGTTCTTTTTCCACAATTCGGTTTCCACCTCGGCTGGGGTTCGGTATCCCAGGCTTTGGTGGAGCCTTACCTCGTTCCACCATGACACCCACTCAAATGTGGCGATTTCTACCTCGATAACGTCATTCCACCTGCGAGTATGGATCAGCTCGCCTCTTGTAGGAGCCGTTAACGTTTTCAGCTAGAGCATTGTCATAGGAGTCGCCAACTGTCCCAGTAGAAGCAGTGATCCCGTGTTGGGAAAGGCGCTCGTTGTAGACAATGCTGACGTACTATAAGCCGTGATCCGAATGGTGAATAAGGCCTGTTGTTTCCCTCGCGCTCACAATCGCTTGGTTGAGTGCTTGCAGCGGTAATGCCTGAAGTGCGCATCGAGTCCGATAATGCCCATCCGACGATCCGCCGGGAGTAAACGTCAGTGACAAATGCGGTGTACACAAAGCCTTTCTTCGTGCGCGCGTAGGTAATGTCGGCCACCCACAGCTTGTTCGGGCCTTGGGCTTTGAATTCACGCTCGACCAAGTCTGGGCGCAGATCCGACACGTTGAGGTGTGCGCGTTGTGATTGGTGATCTGCCTTTGCCTGTGCCAGAAACACCAGCCAGGCGCATCAGCCGGGTGGTTTGCTCACGGCCGATATCTATTCCGTCACGGTCAAGCGCATGCCACATCTTCCGCACACCGTAGACACCGTCATTATCCCGATGAATGGCACCAATGCGTTCAATCAGCACAACCGTCACGAAGGCGACGAGCGCTTAAGCCCTCGGGCTTTGGACTGGCGATAACCACGCGCGGTGATGAACCCACCAGCCCGGTTATTTTTCAACGCCAGTGCAGATGAACTCGACAGAGAAACAATCCCGGTATTTATCGATGAACCGGATCATAACCGGGGCTTGGGGCCTGGTCGTGAGGCGAAAAAAGCTGACGCGGCCTTCAGCAACTCGTTGGTATCTCGAAGCTCTTGATTTTCGCGGCGTAGCCACGCGTTTTCGGCGGCCAAATCTTCAGGCACAGGTTCTGGGGTGTTTCCCACGCGGCGGGCAGGCTTAAGTCCATTGACGAGCCGTGTGCCATGAAACCCCCAACTTTGGAGCTACTGCCTGGCATGCGGCTTGCATCGACATATTTTCCGCCAAGATGCGGTCTTCCACGAGACGGACCACACGGTCCTTTGCATCCTGGTCAAATTTTCTTGGCATGTTCCAGATTTTCCCATCTACTCAAACGGAACAAAACCTGGGACACTTTGAAGCATCCTGGGTTTAGTTCCTACCTCTGCTAAGGAAGGATTGGCACTATGCCCAGAAAGTATTCCGCCGAATTCAAGGAGAAGGCGGTTCATCAAGTCCTAGAGATGGTCCGTCTGGAGTCCTGCTCACGGCAACGCGCGTACGAGGAAGTCGGAGAGCTCCTTGGCGTGTCCCACTACACGTTACGCGCCTGGTACCGCGACAGCCTCGCCCATGAGCAGACGGCACCAACAGATGGCGAAACCATGGAAGAAGAGCTCAAGCGTCTGCGCCGAGAAAACCGCGAGCTGAAACGAGCAAACGGGATTGTTAAGACTGCTTCGGCTTTTTTCGCGGCGGAACTCGACCGACCCTAAGACCAGATGATCTCCTATATCGACGAGTACAAGGAGCAATTTGGGGTCCGGGTCCATCTGCCGTGTTCTGAAACAAGCAGATCGTGGATTCATCATCTCCCGCGGCTACCGTAAAGCCACCACCCGCGCCCCAAGCGCCAGGGCCTTAAGCGATAGCCTTATCATCCCAGAGATACAGCGCGTCCATGCGGAAAATTTCTCGGTCTACGGTATTCGCACGATGTGGCACGCCATGAACCGTGAAGGCTTTCATATAGGCCGCGACAAGACCGCACGCCTGATGAAACTTGCAGGTGTGTCCGGTCGACGACGTGGACGAACCCCGGTCACCACGATCAGCCCTAAAGTTCCGGATCATCGTCCGGATCTTGTGCAGCGAAACTTCCGGGCAGCAGCACCTGGGCGACTTTGGGTCGCCGACATTACCTATGTTCGCACCCTGTCAGGATTTGCGTACACCGCATTTGTCATTGACGTCTGCAGCAGCAAAATAGTCGGTGTTGCCACCCGCTCTACGATGCGCACCGATGCGCTGCCGATGGGAGGCACTGGAATATGCATTAACGACTGCCGGTCGAATCCATGGAGACCAGCTAGTGCACCACAGTGATCGGGGAAGTCAGTGAGTGTCACTGAAGTACTCCACTGCTTTGGCCGAAGCCGAGATCCGGCCGAGTGTTGGCACAGTCGGAGATTCCTATGACAACGCGCTCGCGGAGACGGTCAACGGTCTCTACAAGGCTGAACTTATCCATTTTCAAGGCCCGTGGACGTCAGTGGGAGAAGTCGAGCTAGCAACCCTGCGGTGGACACACTGGTGGAACACCAAACGTCTTCACGAGGCGTTGGACTACGCCGCCCCACTGGAAGTAGAAACCGAGTACTATCTCACCCAGCCCATCAACACAGGGCCGTAAAAGAAGCGGAACCAAACCCAGGACGCTTCAAATTGAACCAACATCAACCCCGAGCCGGACCCCAACACCGACCCTGACACTGTCCCCGAACCACCGATTCAGAAAGGACAGATACACCACTCCATCGGACTTGACCAGAAAATAAATAGATACAGTTTATTTATTTGTTTTACAATCATTAGTCGGATAGTCTTCAACGCTTTTCTCTAGAAAGGAAATTGGCGTAATAGTAGTATCACCTTTACCATTACCACCTTCAATAAGGGCTACCAATTCCCCCGCAGAATTATAGACAGGAGCACCCGAATCCCCAGGTATTGAAGCTATTTGAGCTTTAAGAGTGCGCGCCTGGAAATTCCTCCCCGCTAGGGAACCACCCTCACAATATAGGTTCTTGTCGTCGATAGTCCCCTGAATTCTCCCTCCAAGAAACGTTTTGGTAAAAATAGTGGAAGGGATTTCGACTTCTTTATCACTGACTTTATCGACTCGGAGAGCGTAATTGGTAGGGGAATCAAGAAGTATTTCTGAAACATCCGATCCTTGGCTACTCAACAAGTAATTTTCGCCAACACTTCCAATGCGCCTACCTTTTGAATATACCTCATCCGCTTTTTCGCCGCAGTGACCTGCAGTTAAGGCCCGTCGTTGGGAAATGATAGTTACAGAACATGTCACCGCCCCTTGAGGAGGGCCCACCTGTATCTCGTCACCACTTTCTATGTATGAAAGAGGATCAGAATTCTGCTGCTGCGCAATAGATGCTGATGAAGCCGGGGCTGCTGTCAATACACTAGCCAAAGAGAAGAGGACTACACGGCTCATTATTGGAGTGATTTCGTTTTTCATAATTAATAATTCATAAAAATAAAGAAGAGGTAGGTGCATCTAAAGTCCTACCTCTTCTCAGGTTTTATTTCTTCCCATAGGGGACAAATATGAGGAGAATGACCAAAATTGCTAGAGCAATCGTCACGACATACGGCCACTTAGCGTAAACGGAAAGCGCCATCAGAAGAACACCCACAGTGGCCAACAGCTTTTTCCACATAATTTCCTCTCCCAACCATCTTGAATCTTCCTAGCCGGAAGATTCTCTTTGAGTATTATCTAAACAATACAGCGACATCCGTATGGCAACATTCCAATCACGCTACCGCCAATCCCTTAGTGCTTAGTTCAGGGATAATTTATTGGAAACCAACCCGTTGTGGAATTGCAGTCTGCATAATAGCGCCAGTCACAATCGAAGCAATACCAAAGTCGGCATAGATACCACCAGGTGCAACGCCACCAAGAACCCCTGCAGTAGCTAGGATTTTGGAAACTACTGGTTCGGGAACCCAAATTCCACCGATTGCAATACCGTTACCCATACGGTTGATCGTCGTTTTGGACATCAGCAGCCTTACAGTAGTGCCATGGAATTCAATTCCATTCCGGCCTTCTTGAAAGTATGGATCAATGTCATCGTTATCAGAGCTCGAGATCTTCGGTCCCTTTTCCCAGAACGTTACCGAGTCTCCCGCTACCTTCATCTCGAGGTTGCTATCAGCCTTGGCCTCATTGATTTTTTCGTTCTGAGCCTTTACCTCATTTTCAATTTCCTGCAGATCTTTTTGGGAGAAAGCGCTTTCCGCCTCGCTATCAACCGAGAATTGATCTCCTCGTAGGGAAACATAGGAATCTGCATTTTCGAGCAATACTGAGGACACAGAAGACGGAGACTCATTATTCTGAGACGATGCATCGGGGCCAGTCACAGTCTCGGCACCAGCATTAGCCGGAACAAAAACTGTTGCTGCGGTAATCAGCATCGCTAAAAGCGCAGATTTCTTGGGACGATACATACTCTTAAACCTTTCGAGAGGAGATGGATGAAAATCCGGACACCTCTAAGATCGCATGCAGTAGACAAATTTGAAAGCGAAAGAGGGAAAACGTAAACGAACGTATATCTTTTCCCAAAATCATTGTCAGAACGCTCAAAAATATATATTATTACGGCTTAATCTCGTAGGCAACAGCTGTCTGAATTCATAACTTATTTGACAGTCTGTTCCTGGGTAAGTGGTCGTGATGGTTGACAGGTCAGTCGCGACATAGTTGACGCTTAGGCTACCTGGCCGTGTTGAGTGATGTTTTACTCATCAGTCGCGACATGTTTGACACTATGAATAGCCCGAACCGCAACATGGCCATCGTCAACGCAGTCCGCAAACAAGGTCGCCGCCCCTCTAGAGTGGCTCAGCGTTTTGGTAGCTCACGCCAGCGCGTCTATCAGATCCTCAACGTCTTTGATGCTGGTGGCGCCAACGCCATCGCGCCACGCTCTCGTGCCCCGCATGGGGTTGTCCGCAAATCGTGGACACGTAGTAGAGCTACCTAGTGGTTAGGCAGCTATTTCTTTTCTGCTGGTGGTTAGGCTGGTGTGGTTCTCGAAATCGACGGGGCTGACCATCCCGAGTGCGGAGTGCCGGCGCCGACGGTTGTAGACGGCTTCAATCCAGTAGGCAACGGCCTGACGCGCAGCATCGCGGGTTGGCCAGCGCTTCCGGTCGTAGAACTCGGTCTTAAGTGTCGACCAGAACGACTCAGCCATCGCATTATCGAAACACACCCCAGTACGCCCCACAGACTGAGCAACACCTAGGTTGCGGCACACCTCCCAGAGCTGCTCGCTGGTAAATTGTGTTCCCCGGTCGGCGTGAAACACCAGCCCGTCAGGAACGTCACCACGCAGCGTATGCGCCATCCGCAGTGCTCGTTCGACCAAACGTGTGTCTTGCACGCTATCCATAGCCCAGCCCAGCACCCTGCGGGAATGACCATCGCGGACCACGCACAAATACAACCAGCCCTCGCCGGTTCGCAGGTAGGTAATGTCCGACATCCATACTCGATTGAGCTCACCAGTATCAAACATGCGCTTGACCAGGTCAGAAAGAGCAGATTTACGCTTGGCTTGGATCGTTGTCGCTGGGACGAAGGCACGCGGTGACATCCCTTCAATGCCCATCAGGTGCATCCGCTTGGCCACAGTCTTGCGATTCAAGGTGATCTGGTAGCGCTCGGCGAGTTTGCGGTGATTCGCGGGGTACCATAGACCTCGTTGTGGATTTGGGGTAGTTGGTACCGTGAGTCCGCGTAGTTGGTACCAGGGTTACGCTTACCTGGTACTGCAAGGGTTTTTCTTTCATAGTTGATGTTGGCGACACCACGATTCGTTGGTGTCGCAGCAGCTTCTACTTGGAAGAAGCTCATTGTTGTGGCTAACTTCAAACAGATCCTTGCGATGTGCCTTGGCGGTGCTAGCTATACGCAGATCACACATACATTGGGGTGGGGTCTAACCCCCGACGTGTCCACTTTCCGGGGTCAGACCCTCACTCGTAAACTGCCTTAATAGCGGCCTCCGAATCCGCATAGGAGACTTTGACATGCGCAAAGCCACCTCCCCAATGGAACCGGACGAATAAAGCAATCAGCCGAGCCGACTCCGTCGTCCCGCCCCGGTACCAACTACCCAGAACACGGCAGTACCGAGTCCCCAGAACACCGGTACCAAAAACTCGCATCTGACACTCGTCGGAGTCTTTCCAGATCTGATGAATCTTGCGATCAACATCATCGTAAAAAGATGTCCGATCATCTTTACCGGATAGGCGTTGCTGCTGCATATGGGCCCATTTGTAGTATCCAGACCGAGACACCTTCAAAAGGCGTGCCATGCGCTTGATGCTGTAGTTAGCCTTGCTCTGGCTGCATTAATTCGAACTTTTCTGTTCGCGTTGCCTTAAAGCGAAGAAAGCTGTCGCTTTAAGGCAAAAACTCGTTATCCATCTTGGCTTCTGCCAGCTCACGACGCAGACGAGCATTCTCAGCACGAAGATCAGCCTCGCTTAGCCCATCAGAGGATCCTTAGGCGTTGACGCTCATTTTTCACCCACCGACCTAAAAGGCCAGGTGCGACACCAATTTCTTTCGCTACATGAGCAATTGGGCGTTCTGACTCGATTACTAGGTTTGCGGCTTCACGCCGGTACTCCGGCGTGTATTTCTGGCGTTGTTGACTGACAATGAACATCCTCTCTTACGGACACAAAATCCGCACTAATCGGGTGTCCACTAAACGAGTGGTAACCTCAAAATTCTGAATTTAGTTTATTATCACATTATAAGTTTGCTCTCTTCTTATTTTGCCTAACTAGATCTAACATTAAAATTGTTTGTGGACGCCATCTTTAGAAAGGAAAACAATGAGAAAACCCGTGGCGTTTTTGGTTGCCACACTCCTTAGTTTTACTGGCGTAGAGGCTCACGCGGCACCGGCTCCTATGACAGCTCAGTCAAAGCATCAATCTGTGCCCAAAAATTCTGAAGATACTTTATTTTCCGAAGGTACTAAGATTCAAAGGCTTTCCGGAAGTCAATTCCAAATATCGACCCCAGATCATCAATATCAGGTCACGGTTGATAAAGCTACAAGCACAGCGACCGTAATCGATGAAAACAACGATGAACAAACATTTAAGATTCCAAATATGCGAGGAAATTCGGTACAAGGAAAACCGGTTGTTACTCCATATTTTAATTGGTCCTCGGTGCCTTGTGCGATGCTACTTTGGGCAGTAGGAGTAATTCATCATGTCGGTTGGACAGCAGCAGCGGGAATAATCGCAGCCGAGGGGCCTGCAGGGGCAGCACTAGCCGCCGCTATTTGGGCTTATGGAGTCGATGCTTTCTTCGCTCTTGTGAGCAGCCAGTGCTAAAATCAAGTGCTTAATTTTGGAAAAGAGATCATGCACGTCACTCGAATAGAACTCGGCATAATAGTGTCAGCACTAACATGTGTTTTCGCGTTTTTCCACCAACTACCTTTGAGTATTGGATTCGCAGTCATTGGTGCCTTGCTGCTTGGTCTCCTTCCAGAGAGACAAAGATTAGATCGAAAAGCTCAGCAACGGGGAATACGCCGGTTTGGTTTATTCACAATGTGGATTGGACTCTGTTTTAGTATCGCAATCTTTGTACATGATTTTTTACTCACACAGGATGTGTATTTTCCCGCGCTAATAGCTACGCTAGCTGTTGCGGCGGCAGGAGGCTCTCTGGTACGCACGAAGAAGCTTCTGTAATGAAGTAAAGAAAGCCGTTTTTGAGACCATTACCGCGTGGCCCAACGCCGGCATTACAGCCGACACAGGCGGAGTGACCGTCACCAGAACCGCCCCATCAGTTCAGCAGAAACCACCTCACCCCGAGCCCGACTAACCCAATCACAGAGAAGCAGCGCCCTGCGGGCGCTTTCTTTTTATCCGGAAGCACTCTGCGCATATTTATCACACACCAGTTGATTATCCACAGGGTTTTAACTGCGGGTGTATCTATTCTCCCAGGTGGTCTATAGGGCCTGCCCCCTGGAAAGTGGACACGTCGGGGGTAAGGACCGCAATTCTATGAACGAAAGCGCAAGGAAGGCAAGCGTCACAACGCCGCGGTCGTAGCACTCGCCCGCAGACGAATCAACGTCCTCTACGCCATGATGCGTAACCACGAGTATTACCGCGACCCCGCTCCAGCAAAGGAAGCCGCAGCAGCCTATCCCCTAACAGCGAAACAAGCCGACTCGGAAAAATCCCAGTCGGCTACCAGTCGCGCGCAAAACAACACACCTAAAAATCCCGAGTTGAGGATCCGCACCAATCAACCTCACCCGCGAGATTGACAAACTATATAGGAACACCCCCGCCTTCGTCACTCCGCTTTTCTCTCTGGGAGGCGAAGGCGCCAGCTGAACGCAGACTGGGTTAGTCGGCGCCCTCTGCCAAGCCGCCGGTATTGGAAAGCTCCACTTCCTGAATACTGACATACTGCGCGATCTCTTCGACGAACCCTGGATCGTGGCATGTAAGCACTATTGCCGCTCCTAATTCCAGCGCGTTGTGAATTAGTTGATGCATCAGTGCTCGGTCCGTTAGCGAAAGCAGGCTATCGGGCTCATCCATGAGCAAGATTCCGTGGCCCATCCCCACCACATGTGCCGTTTGGGCCAGCCTGAGCCGGGAAGCGGATAGATCTAATGGGTGCTCAGCCGCATCAAGCTCTAGTAGCTCCCGTAACGCGCTATCGGAAACAAAGTCACCCAAGGTGGAATATATTACCTGGTCATAAGGAGATTGGAGGACCAATCCCCGGGGCTCAGCTGGGCGCTGTGCACCATCAAGGCCGGCGGCGGCGCGCAGGAGAGACGTTTTTCCAGTACCGTTTGCCCCGCGCAACCAGGTCACGCCTCCGCCGCGAATGGGTATGGTTACCGGTCCGACGCTAAAGGTATTGCCGGAAGGCTTCGCCGATTGCCACCACCGCTTCTTTTCTTGCCCGCGGCGCGCAGTAAGAGGACCAAGAGATCCCCGGAATCCATAAGAAGAAATCACGTCTACGCTTACTGGGGCTGGTTGTGGGATCTCCCCTACGACTTCCCCACCCAATTCGGGCCAGTGCATGGATGACACGGCAAGAACGCAGGTATTGCGCAGCGAATGCAATAGCTGCACCATCATCGCCAACGATGTGGGGTCAAGCCCCGCGCTCGGCTCACAAATAATGAGCACCTCGGGCTCGCGGATCGCTACGCATGCAGCGGCGAGCCTCCGCGTCTGACCACCAGAAAGCTGGGTGGGGTTCTTCTCCGCGTAATCGCTAAGCCCCACCGCCGCGAGCATTTCCTCTCCCCGCACCTGCATGTGGGCTGGGTCCTCACCCTGGTTTTCTAAACCAAGGACCACCTCTTCGATGCAGGTATCGCGCAGGTAGCTCATCTGCGCGGAAGGGTCAGTACCGATGATGGCAGACGTAGAAAATTTTTCGCCCAACTCTTGCGCCACGTTTTCGGCGATGGCATCCGAAGGCACAAATACTTGGATGACGCTGCCTATACCTGGCTGAATATCATCTATATCCATACAAAGACCATGACTCCTATTGTTCCAAGGGGAACGATATACCGCAGCACGCGGGACACTGCTGAATCCGGCACCGGCCGCAAAAGGGTCCTAGTCCCCTCTTCATCAAAGCCCACGGCGGCAAGGGCGTGGCCACGCTCGGTGCCTTGGATCAAAAGGCGCGAAATCACTGGGATGACGATCCGCGAAATAGTATTGCGCCACGTCACTTTGATTCCCGCCAGCTGGTTGGCATCGCGGACGGTCCGCCATGCCTGCGCACCCTGCGGTAAGGACTGCAATGAAGCACCAACGATGTAGGCAATTTTGTGTCCTGCGCGCGAGACCTGGAGCCATTTCGCAATATCGGAAATTCGCAGCACGGACATCGCCACGATAAAGCACACCATTAACGCGAAAAAGCGCAGGGCTAGCGTGGCGGCAACAAGCAGGCCATCGGTTGTGACCAGCGGAATCAGTTGGTTATCGCCATAAGGGGCGTGGATCACTAACATCGATAAGGCCACCGGAACACAGAGCGCACCAGAGGCCAAGACGATCGCGATGGACCTCGTGGCCCACACGCCATAGGCAAGCATTGCGCCTGCGACCAGTGCAGATGTTAGTGGGCTATTGAGAGCGAGGATGAGTAGCCAACCGCACGCAGCAATGGTGAGGACCGTCGACGGGTGAAGGCGATACATTAGCGAGGCTGCAAGGATTCCCGGGTGCGCTTGGGCAAGGATTTCACGGCAGCCCACACGATAAGGAAGACGACGGCCTTATCCAGTGGGTCAGAGATGAGAGACTGCATCGTCACGGATGCAATCAAGGAGTTGCCCAGTTCGCGGAAGAGGGACGTGAGCGCGCCGGTACCGACACCAGCCGTACCACCATAGACGAAGGCGGCAACAGGAGCGGCGAGCATACCGCAGATGATGCCGATAATGGCACCACTGACGATGACCTTCCAGATCTTGGTGAACGCACCCTTTTGAATGGCCCAGCCAGAAAGGAAGCCGGTAGCCGCGGAAACGGCGGCGAAGGGGAGCGCCATCGGGTTAAGCAGGCCCCAGACCACTGATGACAGCGTACCGGTAGCGAGCCCGGCGATGGGGCCTGCGAGGGCGGCTACCAAGATGGTTCCCACGGAGTCGATATACAGCGGAATGCCGCTCGAACCGATGATTTGGCCCACCACGATATTAAGAACCAACGCGATGGGAATAATGGCGATGGTACGGGCTGGGAGGGACGGTACGGTGCCGGCAAGCAGCAGGGCTGCGCCAATGAGGTAGCCGGCCAAGGTGATCAAGGCTTCGGCAGAGCCCGCCACGGACTCCCAATCGGTCGGGCGGAAAAGCACCAAGTAGATCCACGTGGCGACGACGAGCGCAGCACCCGCGATGACCATCCCCCGGCGGGCAGGGGTAAGAGAAAGCTGAGGCATAGAGGTATTCCTAATCCATCAATGTGCAAAAGAGATTGGGGCACACTGCTTTTAGTCCCAGCCTATGTCACCTCAGCGTAGGAAAATGTGGCGTATGCGCTGCGGATTAGGGTAAAAGATTTATTCGCCTAGAGCAACACGCGCGCGCAATGCGCGCAACGCCCTGTCGAACTCGTGGTGGGCAGCTGGAATGTCTGCACTGGTCACCAGAGAGGCATTGGTCGGCCGATCCCAGTGATTGCGGAGGTCCGCGACGCTGGTCCCGCGCATCAGCGCAGAGTCCGCTTCCACGTCAATAGTCGTTTCTACTGCCTCGAACGGTACCTTCTTTAGGGCGATGATGCAGGTCAGAAGGTCATGGATCTGGGCTTGATAGCCTTCTTCTTGCGCTTGATGGAACTCGAAGTAGAACCGCAGTATTTCCGGCAGCTTCTCGGCCATTGGGTGTTCACCAAGGAAACCTTGAATTTCTGCTAACCGATCTGGGGTGATGAGAAATTGCTCGGTGACCTCGAGCGAGCAGAGAGTGCTGGGTGGTGCCGCTGAGGCCGCGAAATGGCTAGCTGCTGCGTGCGGATCTACCCAGAAATTCCATTCCGCGGTCGGCGTCGTATTGCCGCGGTAATTAACGGCACCGCCCATGATGGTAATCGAGCCGCACTGCGCGACGGCATCGCCATGCTCCCGCTCGAAGTCTGCCAAGTTAGTTACCGGGCCGGTGACGATGAGGTGTAGCCCCGAGTTGCGGGCAATGGCGCTCGACCACAACTCCTGCCACTGCATATCGCCGAAATCGTGATCGGGCGCGGAAAGATAACCCAAGCCGGACGCACCGTGGGTTTCAGGTGTCGTGGTCAGCTCTACTTCGAGCGGAGCCGGCCGCCCTGGGGCGACGGGGACCTCCGGTAATCCACAAAGATCCAAAATCCACCGTGCATTGGCGGCTGTCTGCTGGACCGCGACGTTACCAGCAGTGGTACTCACGCCCACCAACTCGATCTCGCCTGCGTGATGCAGCCCCGCTAAGTACATTAGGGCGAGGCAGTCATCAATCCCTGGATCGCAGTCGAGCAATACAGCTGGGCGCGAAACACTCATAGATAGTTTGGCTGACTATTACTTAATGGAGCTTACTGGCTTGTCGCCGTCAACGAATACGACTGGAGACGTTGGAAGCTCTTCGCGGCCCAGTACCTCTACGATGACGTCTGCCACTAGGTCACGAGACGAGGTCTGACCTTCTTGCAGCATCTTGTCCTCGGCGAACTCCAGTCCCTGCGCAGGCTCTTCCGTCAGGCCAGCGGGCTTCAGGATGATGTACGGAATGGAGCTATCTGCCAAGCGGTTGTCTACTTCCTTCTTGGATTCCACGTAGGCGTACCACTTTTCATCGGCTGGATCGGTCGTCGCAACCTGAGAGCCGACATAAGAAATCATGACGAATTGCGGGACATCCTTGCCCAGCTTTTCCAGAGCCTCGATGGCCGCCAAGGCGCCGTCGCGGTCAACCGCCCACGTCAGCTCGGCGCCGCCACGGCCGCCGTTTCCGGCACCCCATACAACTGCGTCATAATCTGCGAATAGCTCCGCCCACTGATCAACGGATTGCTCGGTGATATCTGCAATAACCGGCGTAGCGTTGGCCTGCTCGATATCGGCCTTTTGGTCTGGGTTACGGATAAGCGAGTGAACCTCATGGCCGGCAGCCGCTAATTTTGGAGCCGCCAGCAGTCCTACCTTGCCGTGTCCTCCGATGTACAAAATCTTCTTCTTAGTATCAGTCATAGCGCCCCATCGTAACAGCGCATTTTTTATGCTGCAGCGACACTTCCGCAGCGAAGTCACTTCATGCCGCGACCGCGGTGTAAGCATTGCCCACCGAACCAGATAGAATACTGACTATGTATGCCATTATGACCGTTACAGGTGCCGATAGCACCGGAATCATTGCCGCAGTGACCACGACTCTTGCTGATCTGGACATCAACGTCATTGATGTCTCGCAGACCATTATGGGTGACTATTTCACCATGATCCTCCGCGTTGAATTCGATGCGGATGCCGTATCCATCCAAACCATCAAGGAGCGGATGCGCCCGGTTGCGGAGGAAAAGCAGCAATCCATCCGCATTCAGTCCGAAGACCTCTTTACCGCCATGAACGAGATTTAACATGAGCACGCGTTTTAATACCACCAATATCTTGGACACCATCGAGATGATTGAAAACTATCGTCTCGATATCCGCACCGTGACGATGGGCATTTCCCTGCTGGGATGCACGCGCTCGACCATGGAGGCTACCTGCCAGGCCATCTATGACCGGGTAACGCAGCAAGCGGGCCGCCTGGTTGAGGTATGTGAGGGCATCGAAGGTGAACTCGGCATCCCCATCGTCAACAAGCGCATCTCCGTCACCCCAATCTCCCTCGTTGTCGCAGGCTTAGATGGTAACCCGGTCGATGCCGCACGGGCGCTGGACAAGGCCGCCAAGGAAGTAGGCGTCAACTTCGTCGGCGGCTACTCCGCGCTGGTGGAAAAGGGTGCGACGAGCGCAGAACAAAAACTCATTGCCTCGATCCCAGAAGCTCTGGCTGAAACGGACGTGGTGTGTTCCTCGGTCAATATCGCCAGCTCTCGCGCCGGCATCAATATGGATGCGACGAAGCAGATGGGCGAGGTCATCAAGGAAGCCGCTGAGCTGACCAAGGATAATTCCGCGATTGCCTGCGCCAAGCTCGTCGTCTTTGCCAACTCCGTGGGCGATAATCCGTTTATGGCCGGCGCCTTCCACGGCATCGAGGAGCCTGACTGCGTCGTCTCCGTTGGCGTCTCCGGCCCCGGCGTGGTGGACCGCGCCCTCGGCTCCTTGGAAGGCGCAAGCCTGGATCAGGTGGCTGAGGAAGTAAAGAAGGCGGCCTTCAAGATCACCCGCGCCGGGCAGCTCGTGGGCAATATGGCCTCCGAGCGCCTCGGCGTTCCCTTCGGCATCATTGACCTCTCCTTAGCCCCCACGGCAGAACTCGGCGACTCCGTGGCACACATCCTCGAGCACATGGGCCTCGATCAGGTGGGCACGCACGGCACGACGGCGGCATTGGCGCTGCTTAACGATGCCGTCAAGAAGGGCGGCATGATGGCATGCTCGCGCGTGGGCGGATTGTCCGGTTCCTTCATTCCCGTCTCCGAGGACAGGGGCATGATCGATGCCGTAAAGTCCGGCTCCATTTCCATGGATAAGTTGGAAGCCATGACCGCGATCTGCTCGGTCGGCTTTGACATGATCGCACTGCCCGGCGATACCTCGGCGGCCACGATTTCCGGCATGATTGCGGATGAAGCCGCGATCGGCGTGATGAACCATAAGACCACCGCCGTGCGCGTCATCCCGGTACCTGGCGCCAAGGTAGGAGACGAGGTCAGCTTCGGTGGGCTTTTGGGCTACGCACCGATCATCCCGGTCAATCAGGTGGGCAATTCGCAGTTCATCAACCGCGGTGGCTTTATCCCCGCACCGGTGCACGGATTCCGCAACTAGGCGCGGAGTAATCCACACCTAGGGGGAGAAGCGCGCCTAGGACAAGCGCGCCAAGCTCCCCTTAGGACTCGGAGTCTTCATTCTCCTCGCCCGGCTTTTCGGATTCTTCCCACCGGGCGAGGTTTGCTTTGAAGTGCTGAAACGAATCTTCTAACTGGCGCAACTCCACCTCGCCGCCGACCTGGCGGCCCGCATCGGAGTAGATGGCCTCCGCCGCTTCATCTAGGACATTGCGGCGTTCCACGGTCCGCAGCAGCGCGACCACCTTGGCCAGGTTATTCAACAGGCTCAGATAGATCTCGGCGTTATCGGCCGCATCGCGGCGGATTTGGGTGAACATCGCCTCAATGATCTGTTCGTAGCTAAAGGTTTGATAGTCCAAGCGGAACTCGCCATCGATATGCATAATCCCCTGCGGCAAGCGCTTGTCCCCAATGACCACCAAGATTTGCGTGAAGCGGTCAATGATGTCGATGACCGTATAAGGATCATTGACGCCGGTACTGAGAGCGCGAGCAGCAATCTCTGCGAGGTGCCGGGCAGTAAACCGAGGGTCGTGCGCAGAGGCATCCTCGCGGTGCTGCGTGACCACGATGTGCTTTTCAATGTTTTCCGGCATGTGCGGCACGCCGTGGGCAATGACCTCGCCTTCTAGCACGAGATCGCCCGGGGCAACACCCAGGTGAACCGCGCACTCTTCTTCGGCGGCCGCTTGGGCAATGGACTCGTAGTCCACGAACTTCAGGTACCCCGTTTGGGAGCTGCGGGTTGCATCGGCGGATTCATAGAAATCCGAACCTGGTGCCTTGGCAACCTTTTCTTCTTCGCCGCGCTCAATGAGGCGCCGCATGTGCTCTTCCACATCCTGGGCCACCACGTGCACTACATGAGACATGCTAATGGACTGCGCGATGTGGACGATGAAATAAATCAAAAAGACCACGCATATAAGCGCCAAGGCGATGTCGACAGCGACATTGAGCGAGGGAACGTGTTCTTGCTTGCCCTCGCCGCCGGCGCGCACGGCACGCAGAGAGAGCAGCGAGTAGGTAAAAGTCGCCAGGTAGATCCCCAGCGTGGACTGGATGGAACGGTCCTTTAAAAACTCGTGCAATAGGCGCGGGCCCATCACCGTCACCACGCCGGAAAGCGCGGTCAGGGTGATAAAGAACAGGGTGCCGGCCAGAGACAGCGTGGCGGTTGCTACGGCGGTGAGCAGGCCCTGGGCACTTTCCGCACTACCGTCGTAGAGTCGAGAGAACGCCAGATCGAAGTTGCGGTCGAGCGCCAACATGCCTTCGGCCGCCACGACGGCTACCGCTACCGCTACGGCGGGAATGACCCAAAACTTATCCCGCCAGGCGGGCATCCTCTCGATCAGCGTCTTCATCAGGCTTAAGCCAGCTCGACGATTTCCATGTACTCATCGGACCACAGGTCTTCATCGCCATCCGGCATGATGATCACCCGCTCAGGGTCGAGCGCCTTCACTGCGCCCGGATCGTGGGTTACCAAGACGACGGCACCCATGTACGTATTGAGCGCGTCGAGCACCTGCTCGCGAGAGATGGGGTCGAGGTTATTGGTCGGCTCATCGAGAAGCAGCACGTTCGCGCGGCTGGAGACCAACGTAGCCAGCGACAGGCGGGTTTTCTCACCGCCGGACAGCGTTCCGGCGGGCTGTTGCAGTTTATCGCCGGAAAACATGAACGCTCCCAGCAGCCCGCGCAGCTCTTGCTGGTCCGCATCGGGGCAGGCCTCGATGGTGTTTTCGCATACGCTCTTATCCGGGTGGATATTGTCGTGCTCCTGCGCAAAGTAGCCAATGCGCAAACCATGGCCACTGACGATGCCACCCTCGCCATCGGTGCGCTCCTCCCCCGCCAAAAGCTTGAGCAAGGTGGTCTTACCGGCACCGTTATATCCCAAGACAACGACCCTGGAGCCCTTATCGATGGCCAGGTCCACGCCCGCGAATACCTCCAGCGAGCCGTACATCTTGGTCAGGCCCTTGGCATTCATGGGTGTCTTGCCGCACGGGGCGGGCTCGGGGAATTTAATATTGGCTACCTTATCCGCAACGCGCACCTCATCGAGGTCATTCATCATGCGCTCGGCGCGGTTCAGCATCTGCTTCGCCGCTGCAGCCTTGGTGGCTTTAGCACCCAATTTGGCGGCCTGTTTTTGCAGCGCGGAGGCCTTCTTTTCCGCATTCGCGCGCTCGCGGCGCCGGCGGGCCTCATCGGTAGCACGGGCATCGAGGTATTTCTTATAGCCCATGTTGTAGACATCCGCCTCGCCGCGCACCGCGTCGAGGAACCAGACCTTATTACAGACCGCCTCGAGCAACTCCACGTCGTGGGAAATCATGACCAGACCGCCCTCGTGCTTGGACAGGAACTGGCGGAGCCAGACGATGGAGTCCGCATCCAGGTGGTTAGTGGGCTCATCCAGGAGCAACGTGGTCTGGGATTTACCCGAGCCTTCGCTGGCTGCAAAAAGGATCTGCGCCAGCTCCACGCGGCGGCGTTGGCCACCCGATAGCGTCTTGAGCTTTTGGTCCAAAACGCGCTGTGGCAGGCCTAGGTTATCGCAGATTTGGGCGCACTCGGAGTCGGCCTCGTAGCCGCCCAGGGAGTCGAATTGTTCTTCCAAGCGGGAGTATTTACGGATGGCCTTATCGCGGAATTTCTCATCCGTGGCCGTTTCCATCAGCTCTTGCTGCTTGGCCATGCGCCGTTTAATATCATCCAGCCCGCGGGCAGAAAGCACGCGCTCGCGCGCGGTTTGTTCGATATTGCCTTCGCGCGAATCCTGCGGTAGGTAGCCAATCGGACCCGAGCGAGACACCGTGCCGCCATAGGGCTCGGTCTCGCCGGCCAAGATGCGCATGGTCGTGGTCTTTCCCGCACCATTGCGGCCCACGAGCCCGATGCGATCGCCGGGTTGGACGCGGAGATGCTGTCCGGGGGCATCGAGAAGCGTCCGGGCGCCTACGCGTACCTCAAAATCATTGGTCACAATCACGACAAGCCAGTCTAGCAACCAAAGGCCAAGGCACTAATTCACGCAAAAAAGCGGTGGTAAAACTACCGCCGCCTTTTAGGCATTCCGTGGTGATTAAACCGCAAAGCCCAGAGCTTGGAGCTGCTCGCGGCCTTCTTCGGAAATCATGTGTGGGCCCCAAGGCGGCATCCACACCCAGTTGATACGCACGCCATCGGCAAGCTTCTTGCCGGTAACGATGTCCTCAACCTGTTCCGCAATGACGTCGGTCAAAGGGCAGGCCGGCGAGGTAAGCGTCATGTGGATCATGGCTAGCTCTTTGCCGTCCTCTTCTTCCAGCCACAGGTCATAGACCAAGCCCAAGTCAACGACGTTGATGCCGAGCTCCGGGTCGATGACATCGCGCATGAACTCGGTGATGTCAAAGGCCTTCGACAGCTGTTCTTCCGTCTGCTCTGGCCGCTCACCGCCTGCGCTGAAGGACGAATTCTCGTTCTGGTAAGGATCTACGGGATCGGTCATTTACTTCTCCACTTCATTGAGCGCATCTGCGGTGGCGGCCTGAAAAGCCTTCCACCCTAGCAGCGCGCATTTAACTCGTGCCGGGTATTGAGAAACACCTGCAAAGGCAACACCATCGCCGATGATGTCCTCATCGCCTTCATCCTGGCCACGCGAGGTGACCATCTTTTCAAACTCGGCAAGCTTCTTATTGGCTTCCTCCAAGGGCAAGCCGACGATCTCTTCCGCCATGACGGAGGTCGATGCCTGCGAGATGGAACAACCTTCGGCGTCGTAGGACACATCTTCAACGGTCTTGCCATCCGCGGAAAGGTTGACGCGCAACGTGAGTTCATCGCCGCACGAGGGGTTCACGTGGTGAACCTCCGCTTGGAACGGCTCGCGCAACCCCGCGTGTTGCGGATTTTTATAGTGATCCAAGATCACGTCTTGGTACATCGAATCTAGATTCATTAGGCAACTCCAAAGAAATCGCGGGCGGCCTTAATGGCTTCTACCAGCTTATCTACTTCGGCTTCCGTGTTGTACAGGTAAAAGCTAGCGCGCGCGGTCGATTGCGCACCGCAGGCGCGGTGCAGCGGCCACGCGCAGTGGTGGCCTACGCGAATGGATACGCCTTGGTCATCCAGAACCTGACCCAGATCGTGCGGGTGAACGCCTTCCACGGTAAAGGAGATGGCCGCGCCGCGGTCTTCAGCGGTTTCTGGGCCGATGATGCGCAGCCCTGGAATCTCACGAAGCTGTTCCAAGGCATAGGTGGTGAGCTTCTGCTCGTGGGCATGGATATTATCCATCCCCACCTCCTCGAGGAACTTCACCGCGGCGCCGAGGCCGACGACCTGGCTGGTCATCTGGGTTCCCGCCTCAAATCGCGTGGGTGGTTCCGCGAAGGTGGTTCCTTCCATCTTCACTACCTCGATCATGGAGCCACCCGTGAGGAACGGGGGAAGCTTGCGCAGCAATTCGTCCTTGCCGTAGAGCACTCCCACGCCATTGGGGCCACACATCTTGTGACCCGAGAATGCGGCAAAATCCACATCCAAGGCATGGAAATCTACCGGCATATGCGGGACGGACTGGCAGGCATCGAGCACCACCATGGCGCCGACCTCGCGAGCACGGCGCACCATTTCCTCGACATCGGAAACCGCGCCAGTGACGTTGGACTGATGGGTAAACGCAACGACCTTGACGGATTCATCGAGCTCGAGCGAATCCAGGTCGATGCGGCCATCGTCAGTCAACGAGTACCACTTCAAGGTGGCACCGGTGCGCTCGCAGAGCTCCTGCCACGGCACGAGGTTGGCGTGGTGCTCAAGCTCCGTGATGACGACGGTATCGCCCTCTCCTACGTACAGCTCGCCCGCGCGCTCATCGGAAAGCGTATAGGCAACCTCATTGAGCGCCTCGGTGGCGTTTTTGGCAAAGGCAATCTCATCGCGGTCCGCGCCAACGAAGGCCGCGATGGCCTGCCGGGCCGATTCATAGGCGTTATCCGCCTCCTCGGCCAACTGGTAGGAGCCGCGGTGGACGGGGGCGTTGGTATGGAGAACGAACTCCTCCTCTGCCTTCCACACCGGCAGTGGGCGCTGGGAGGTAGCCCCCGAATCCAGGTACACCAGCGGCTTATCGCCGCGCACGGTGCGCTGCAGGATCGGGAACTGCTCCCTAATTGCGTTTACATCAAATCCAGACATAAAACTTCTTCGATTCATCGAGGATGAACCAGCGCTGGGCTGGTCTTTACTGCAGGAACTGGTCGTAGCCGTCAGACTCGAGCTGGTCTGCCAGCTCGGCCCCGCCGGTCTTTACAACCTGGCCGTTAGCGAATACGTGCACGAAATCAGGCTGAACGTAGTTCAGGATGCGCTTGTAGTGGGTAATCATCAAGATGCCGCCATTGGTGTCATCCTGGTAGCGGTTGATGCCATCAGAGACAATGCGCAGCGCGTCAACGTCCAAGCCGGAGTCGGTCTCATCCATGACCGCGAACTTGGGCTTTAGGATGTCCAACTGCATGACCTCGTGGCGCTTCTTCTCGCCACCGGAAAAGCCCTCGTTGACGGATCGGGAGATGAAGGACTTATCAATCTTCAGGTTCTCGCGAGCCTCAGTAAGTTCCTTATTCCACTCGCGCAGCTTGGGGGCCTCGCCGCGGATGGAGGTTACGGCGGAGCGCATGAACTGCGATACCTTTACGCCCGGCACCTCGGTTGGGTACTGCATGGCCAAAAACAGGCCGGCGCGAGCGCGCTCGTCGACGGGCATGTCGAGGAGGTTTTCGCCATCGAGAAGCACCTCGCCCTCGGTGACCTCGTACTTCGGGTGACCAGCAATGGTGTAGGACAAGGTGGACTTGCCAGAGCCGTTCGGGCCCATGATGGCGTGGATCTCGCCGGAGTTGATGGTGAGGTTGACGCCCTTGAGGATTTCCTTGGGCTCGCCGTTTTCTTCATTCGGCAGAACCTGGGCGTGGAGATTCTTAATTTCCAGAGTAGACATAGTTTTTGTGGGTTTCCTTCTGTAAGTGCGTTAAGCGGAGATCTTTTCCAGTTCTTCGGAAATGCGGTTTTCCAATTCCTCGGACAGGGATTGCACCGGAATGCGGTGGATGACCTCGTTGAAGAAGCCACGAATGATGAGGCGACGAGCCTCTGCCTCCGGAATACCGCGCGACATCAGGTAGAACAGCTCGATATCGTCGAAGCGGCCAACCGTGGCGGCGTGGCCGGCGCCGGTGATTTCACCGGTCTCAATCTCCAGGTTCGGAATGGCGTCTGCGCGCGCACCGTCCGTGAGGATGAGGTTATTATTCGTCTCATAGGTATCGGTGCCCTGTGCGTTGGAGCGGATAAGCACGTCTCCTACCCAGCAGGTACGAGCCTCGTTCTTCTTCTCACCCTGCAATGCGCCCTTGTACAGGACATTGGAGCGACAATTCGGAACCGAGTGATCCACGAGCATGCGGTTTTCGAAGTACTGACCAGAATCGGCGAAGTACACGCCCAGCAGCTCGGCGTCGCCGCCGGGAGCGGTGAAGTTCACGCGCGGGACAATGCGCACGACCTCGCCGCCGAAGATGGCGGAGTTGTGGCGCAGCACGGCATCGCGTCCCACCTGGGCCACCTGGTTAGACAGGTGCACCGCGTCGTTTTCCCAGTCGACGTCCACGATGACGGTCAGGTGTGCGCCATCGCCAAGGATGAACTCCACGTTATCCGCGTGGGTGCCAGAGCCGACGTACTTCAGCACAACGGTGGCCTCCGCATGGTGGCCAACCTCGATGGAGGTGGCGCCGAATGAGGTCACGTCTTCGCCCTTGCCCGTAAAGGTAATGGTGATGGGATCTTCCACCTGCACCTCAGGGTCAACGGTTACCACTTGACCTTCCGGCATGGAGGTCCATGCCTGGGCGGCCACGCGGTCAGAAGGCTTGCCCACGCGGCCAAGGCGCTCATCGTCGCGGTCTACAGTCTCCGCAGAAACGCCTGGGTGCTTGCTTACCTTGACGTCCTGGGCAACCGCTTGAGCAAATTCCCCGTTGTGCAGGCCCCGCAGCTTGCGCAGGGAAACAAAGCGCCAGACCTCATCGCGGCCATGCGGTACCGGGAAATCCTCCACGTTGGTAGAGGTAAAGACGTCACCCTTGGTGATCTTATCCGGATTGAATTCGTTCGAAGCGACCATTTCTTTAGCCGACCGATCCTTCCATTTGCAGTTCGATGAGGCGGTTGAGCTCGAGGGCGTACTCCATCGGCAGCTCCTTAGCAATCGGCTCAACGAAGCCACGCACGATCATTGCCATTGCTTCTTCTTCCGCAATGCCGCGGGACATGAGGTAGAACAGCTGCTCTTCAGAGACCTGCGACACGGTTGCCTCGTGGCCCAACGTGACGTACTCGTTGCGGATGTCGTTATACGGGTATGTGTCCGAACGCGAGATATTGTCCACGAGCAGGGCGTCGCATTCCACGTTGGACGTGGAGTGGTGCGCATTCTGGTTGACCTGCACCAAGCCGCGGTAAGCAGCGCGGCCACCGGCGCGGGCAACGGACTTGGAGACGATATTGGAGGAGGTGTAGGGCGCCATGTGCGTCATCTTTGCACCAGTGTCCTGGAACTGTCCTTCGCCAGCGAAGGCGACGGAAAGCACCTCACCCTTAGCGTGCGGACCGGTCATCCACACGGCCGGGTACTTCATGGTGACCTTGGAGCCGATATTGCCATCGACCCATTCCATGGTGCCGCCCTCTTCCACCTTGGTGCGCTTGGTCACCAGGTTGTAGACGTTGCTGGACCAGTTCTGGATCGTCGTATAGCGGCAGCGGCCGCCCTTCTTCACGATGATCTCCACCACCGCGGAGTGCAGGGAGTCCGACTTGTAGATGGGCGCGGTGCAGCCTTCCACGTAGTGAACGTAGGCATCCTCATCCACGATGATAAGGGTGCGCTCGAACTGGCCCATGTTCTCGGTATTAATACGGAAGTAGGCCTGCAGCGGGATATCAACGTGTACGCCCTTCGGGACGTAAATGAAGGAGCCGCCGGACCACACTGCGGAGTTAAGCGCGGAGAACTTATTGTCACCGGCAGGAATAACGGTGCCGAAGTGTTCCTTAAAAAGCTCTGGGTAATCGCGCAGCGCGGTATCGGTATCGACGAAGATAACGCCCTGGCTTTCCAGGTCTTCGCGAATCTGATGGTAGACAACCTCAGACTCGTACTGTGCGGCCACGCCGGCAACCAAGCGCTGCTTTTCTGCCTCAGGGATGCCCAGCTTATCGTAGGTGGCCTTAATATCATCCGGGAGGTCGTCCCAGGTCTGCGCCTGCTCTTCGGTGGACTTGACGTAGTACTTGATCTGGTCAAAGTCGATGCCGGAGAGATCCGCGCCCCAAGTGGGAATGGGCTTCTTATCAAAGATATCCAGGGCCTTGAGACGCTGGTTCAGCATCCACTCGGGCTCGCCCTTCTTTGCGGAAATATCGCGGACAACGTCCTCGTTCAGGCCACGGGCGGCAGAAGCGCCGGCCGAGTCCGAGTCGTGCCAGCCGTACTCATACGCACCAATAGAATCGATGATCTCATCATCGGTCATCTTGTTATCAGGTGCCGATTGTGCCTGGGTCATGACTCGCTCCTTTCAGTATTAGTTTTGACAGGTGTCAAGGGGATATTCGTGGTACAAATTCCGTGGCCATCTGCGATAGAAGCCAAAGGTTGTACGTGTTTGCCTAAGAGGGCGGAAAAGACTTCCTGCTCTGCCTCGCACAGTTCAGGGTGCTCGGCCGCCACATGGGCAACCGGGCAGTGGTGTTGACAGATTTGCACGCCCTGGCCCGCACGGTCCACGGTTGCGGCGTACCCGTGCTTATCCAGGGTTTCAGCCAGTTTGCGCGCTACTTCCTCGACCGATTCTTCCGCGTCCACGAAGGGACGCACATCGGCGATGATGCGCTCAAAACGAGCCTTAGCGAAGTTCTTCACAGCCTCTGAACCGCCCGCAGAGCGCAGCGCGGTCAACGCTTCAGAAGCCAATTCATCATAGGCGTGGCCAAATTGCGCACGCCCACGATCCGTCAGGCGGAAGTGTTTTGCCGGTCGCCCACGACCCGCTCCGGAGTGCATCCGCGAACGAGAAGCTGGACGGCGCTCGACAACTTCCGTTAGTTCTTCTTCCACCAGAATGTCTAAATGCCGGCGGATCCCGGCGGTCGAAAGACCAAGGCGCTCACCCAGGTAAGAGGCGGTTACAGGGCCGTCCTTAAGCAATAGCAGCAGTACCTGGCGGCGGGTATCACCATCCGTGGACCGTGATTCTTTCACCGCCACATGCGCCGCTGCCGCGCGCTGTGAGTTAGCCATGCCCTAAAACCTCCCTTCCTTAGGTCAGTTGCCTGCAGTCACCGTGCTCCGTCGCGCCGGAAATGCCGTCGCTACGCAAGCGCCATAACTGCGCTTTCATCATTAGACAACACTAGTGTTCCTTAATTCATTCCGGAATGCCACCATTGCAGTCACCGGGCGTGGCGGCGGGGGTGAATTTCCCACCCCACGGTCCTCGCGTAAGGTCTTAAGCCATGAAAGGGAAACTACGGGGAGTGCTCGAGAGCGTAAAGGCAGAATTGCCGCGCTTGGGCACCGCAGGTTCTCGTTCCGCGCAGCTGCACGCCGAAGGCACCGGCGCGCAAGCCGGGGATACTCGCTACGATTTCATCACCCAGGCGCCAGAGGAACTGCAGCACACCACGGTCTCCCAAAAGCGCACCTTTTTCATCTTGCGGTGGGCCGGAACCGTCGGTTCCCTCCTCATTGCCTTTGGCGCTTTGGGAGCAGGCGCACTGCCTGTAGTGGGCAACCCCTATGACAATGTGCCCTTTGGTTCGCTTATGTCGCGCATGCTGCAGACCTCGTCCGCCCTCGTCATGGTGGGCGTGGGGCTTTTAGTTACGGCCTGGATTTTCCTCGCCCCCTTCGTGGGCACCCCGCTGCGCCAGGCGCGACCCGGCGAGCCCGCCAGCGATCGCTCCCGCCGGCTGGTCTCCCCGCGCCAGCTGTGGATCACGTGGGCTGGGTGGATCATCCCCCTCATCTTTACCGCACCCTTATTTACCCAAGACATCTATTCTTATTTGGCCAATGGCTCCATCGTGGCCCAAGGGATGGATCCCTATTCCGCCGGCCCAGTTCAGCTCTTGGGCGCTGGCAACGAGCTCGCGCGCTCCGTTCCGTTTATCTGGGCGAATTCACCGTCACCATATGGGCCCGTTGCCTTGGGGCTGGCGGCCATCGTCAGCATCATCACCGGAAATTCCATTGTCTTAGGCGTCATCGCCCACCGCCTCCTTTCCATCGTGGGCATCATCGTGGCCGGCTGGGCCATCACACAGCTTGCTCAGCGATGCCGCGTCTCCCCTGCCTCCGCACTATGGCTCGGCATCTTGAACCCGCTGACCATCCTTCACCTCGTCGGCGGTATCCATAATGAATCCATCATGCTTGGATTGTCGTTACTGGGCATGGAGCTTGGATTAAGGGGCATCGATAAGCTGGGGCAGGATAAAAGAGGAGCCTACGTTGCGCTAATAGCCTCGGGGTTTTTCCTGTCCTGCGCCGGCATGGTCAAGGTCACCGGCTTTATTGGGCTCGGCTTTATCGGCATGGCGTATGCCCGCCACCTGCACGTTCAGGCGCGCGTACCGCGCTGGCGGGCTTTATTTATAGCCATTGCCGTGCAGGGCGCGGTGCTCGTAGTCACCATTGCGGTCATCAGCCTCATCACGGGCATTAACCTCGGGTGGATTACCGGGCAAGGCGGAGCCGCCACGATTCGCTCCTGGCTTTCCCTGTCCACGGCCACGGGAGTGGGCGCCGGTTTCCTCGGCATGTTTTTAGGCCTTGGGGACCACACCGATGCCATATTGACCATCACGCGCAGTTTCGGCGTCTTGGTCGCCGTCGCCTTCATGTCCCGCATGCTCTTTGCCACGCTGCGCGGATATATCCACCCCGTGGGCGGGCTGGGAATCTCTACCCTCGTGCTCGTTATCTTCTTCCCAGTGGTCCACCCGTGGTACATCCTCTGGGCCGTTTTGCCGTTGGCGGCGTGGGCGAACCGGCACATCTTCCGGTTTAGCGTCGTTGCCTATACCGGCGCGATGAGCTTTTTCGTCCTTCCGCGCGGCTTGGGCCTGCCCGCTGGGACGGTGCTTTCCATCTATATCGCCGCTGCCTGCGCATTCGCCGTGGTAGCCGGAGTGTGGTGGGGTGCAATGCGCCGAAACGGAATCCGTGTCTTAAACTAGGCACCCGTGAATGCAATTCCAGCTGAAAGCCCCGCCCTGTCCTTGGATGGTGTGGTAAAGAAATTTGGCCCCACGGCAGCCGTCAATGGGCTCAGCCTGAGCGTTGCACACGGCGAAATATTTTGCCTGCTCGGCCCCAATGGTGCTGGTAAATCCACCACCATCGAAATGTCTGAAGGCTTTATCCACCCCACCGCCGGATCCATTAAGGTCTTCGGCCTTGATCCCAGCACCGAGCCAGATAGGGTGCGCGAAAAGGTGGGAATCATGCTGCAAGGCGGCGGTTCTTATTCCGGCATCCGCGTGCTAGAGATGTTGGAATTGACCGCGCGCTATAACGCCAATCCTCTACCGCCGGAATGGCTGCTCGAAACCTTGGGCCTGCAAGGCGTTGCGCGCACGCCTTATCGGCGGCTTTCCGGCGGGCAGCAGCAGCGGCTATCGCTCGCGCTCGCGGTCATCGGCAGGCCCGAGCTGGTTTTCCTCGATGAACCCACCGCGGGCATGGACGCCCAATCCCGGCTCACCGTATGGGATTTGATCCGCGCCCTGAAGCGCGACGGGGTCACCGTGATATTGACCACCCACCTGATGGATGAGGCCGAATCGCTGGCAGATCACATCGCCATCATGGATCACGGCGCGCTCGTGGCGCAGGGAACGCCGGCAGAACTTACCTCCCAGGGCGAGGGCGCCGGGTTTAGTTTTAGCGCCAACTCCGCAGTTGACCTGGACGCCTTGCAGCGAATTGACATCCCCACGACCGCCTCGCGGCCGCTGCACTACAGGGTGAGCCAGCCCAGTTCGCCGGAACTGATTTCCGCCCTCGCCGCCGAGCTCGCCCGCCAAGGCGTGCTTTTGCGAAGCCTGGAATCCCACCACCGCAACCTCGAGGAAGTATTCCTCGATCTCACAGGCAGGCACTTGCGCAGCTGATGAAGCCTTGTGTCTTGTCTTCATCCTAAAATCACCAGTACCCGCATCCACCACACACGATTTTCCAAGGAATAGGCCCCTCGATTATGAGCGCAACGTTTTCCCCCGGCACCTTCCGCCCGGCACCCAAACGAGCGAGTGCGGGCGCCATCATCCTTGCCCAAGGCGGCATGGAGGCCAAGCTCATGCTGCGCCACGGGGAGCAACAATTGCTCAGCATCATTATCCCGCTCGCCATCCTGATTGGGACCGCCCGCCTGGAATCATCCACCGGGCATGGGCTGCACGAGGTCTTTCCCATGGTGCTCGCGGTGGCGGCAACCTCGGCTGGTTTTACCGGGCAAGCCATCTCCCTCGCCTTTGACCGCCGCTACGGGGCCTTAAAGCGCACCGGCGCCTCCGGCGTACCGGCGTGGGCGATCATCGGCGGCAAGATTATCGGCGTGCTGACGATGGTGGTATTCCAGATTCTCGTGCTCGGTGCCACGGCCTTTGCCTTGGGCCTGCGCATCAGTGCGCCCGGCATCCTGCTCATGATCGTCTCGCTCATTTTCGGCGTCGCCGCCTTTACCGCCATGGGTTTGGTGCTTGGCGGCACCCTTAGCTCTGAGGCCGTACTCGCGCTGGCGAACCTCATTTGGTTTATCCTGCTGGCGATCGTCGGCTGGGCCCTGTACTCCCAGGGCTTGGGCGATAATGGCCTGCTCAACATCGTGCCCACCGTGGCACTAGCGGGCGCGCTTGCCGATGCCTCCAATTCCACCTTTCCTGGCATCGAACTCATTTCCTTGACCGCGTGGCTAGCGGTGGCGTCGTATGCGGCCGTTCGTTGGTTCCGTTTCGACGGCTAAATGTGAGTTATACCCAGTTCCCCGCGAAACAGAGCCAAAGGTTTCGGCTCGCTACACACCCCCTAGTAAGATGCACCTTGTGAATTACTGGACCAGAACTAAACGCTTTTTTAAAGAAGCCGTCCCTACCGTGGAGCAACAGCGCCTCATCGCGCTGATCCTGATCTTCTGCCAAGGCGGCATCACCGTATCTGGTTCCATCGTCCGCGTCACCGGTTCCGGTCTGGGTTGCCCCACCTGGCCCCAATGCCAGCCTGGTTCCTTGGTGCCGGTAGAAGGCGCCGCGCCGGCAATCCACCAAATCATTGAATTTGGTAACCGCCTACTCACCTTCGTCGATTCCGCCGCAGCAGGCGCGGCAGTCATCGCCATGTATATGGCGTGCCGCCGGCCTGAGCTCAGGGTCTATGCATGGCTCAACGTGGCAGGCATCGTCCTGCAGGCCGTCATCGGCGGCATCTCCGTGCACCTGGATCTGCGCTGGTGGTCCGTGGCGCTTCACTTCCTGCCCTCCATGGTGCTCGTGTGGCTTGCCTGCATGCTGTACGCCCGCATCAAGGAACCCGATGATGGCACCGCCCAGCCGCGCTTCCCACAAGCTATTCGCATCATCGCCGTCATCGCGACCATCGCCCTCTCGATCGTCCTGATCACCGGCACCATGGTGACCGGTTCCGGCGTGCATTCCGGCGACTCCGGAGTGGGAATGGAAGGCCGCTTGGATGTGGATACCGAGTCCATGGCCATCGCCCACGCCATGTGCATGTACGTCTACCTCATCTTTACCGCCATCACCGTCTTCCTGTTGTACAAGCACCGCGCGCCGCAGGAGACCAAGAAGGCCGGGTGGGTCCTTATCGTCTGCATCCTCATCCAGTGGGCCGTGGGCGTCTTGCAGTTCTACCTGGGCGTGCCGCGGTGGACGGTCCCCTTCCACATAGGTATGTCCGCCGTGGTCACCGGCTTTACCGCCCTGCTCTGGGCACACGGGCGCCACCGCGTCGGTGGCACGCCAGACCTCATCTCGGGCTCTCCCGCCGGCGACGATAAATACGCCGTTCGCCAGCAATCATTAAATGAGGAACGCGCCGCCGTCTAGGATTTAGACAGCACAATTTTTCTGCAGCTACTGCGCTTTGTGGGATAGCATGGCCTTATGCATGCTATCCAGATCACAGAAACGGGCGGGCCGGAAGTCCTGCGCTACGCCGAGGTTCCTGCGCCCACGCCTAGTGAGGACGAAGTCTTAGTTGATGTCACCGTGGCGGGCGTGAACTATATCGATACCTACTACCGCGAGGGTATCTATAACGCCCAGACGCCTTTTATCCCTGGCTTTGAGGGAACGGGGCGCGTTGTCCACGATCCCAAGGGGGAAATTGCGGAAGGCTCCCTAGTGGCATGGCACCACGCCTTTGGTTCCTATGCCGAGCAGGTCTGCGTCCCCCGGAACGGCCTTGTCGCTGTACCGGATGATTTCCCCACCGAGATCGCTGCCTCGATGCTGCTGCAAGGCATGACCGCACACTTCCTGTCCCACGGCGTCTATGAGCTGGGCGAAGGCGCTACCTGCCTTATTACCGCTGGTGCGGGTGGTGTGGGCCAACTGTTGACCCAAATGGCGTCCTCTTTGGGGGCAACGGTCTATACGGTTGTCTCCACCGATGAAAAGGAAGAGATCTCGTATAAGTGCGGCGCCGACCATGTCTTTCGCTACAGCGATGGTTTGGGCGAGCAGGTTCGTCGGTTTAATGGCGGCCGCGGCGTCGATGTGGTCTATGACGGCGTGGGGCAAGCCACCTTCTTCGAATCGCTCGAGGCCGTTCGCCCGCGCGGCACCGTCGCACTCTTTGGTGCTGCCTCCGGCCCGGTCGAGCCCATCGATCCTCAGCTGCTTAATAAGCACGGCTCGATTTTCTTAACGCGACCTTCACTTGGAGCGTGGACGGCGCAAGAGGGCGAATTCCAGATGCGCGCGCAAGCGGTGGTCCAGGCCGTGATGGATGGAGACCTCAAGTTCAACGTTTCGGCCTCCTACCCCTTAGAAGATGCAGCACAGGCCCACCGCGACCTACAATCGCGCAGCACCACCGGTTCCATTGTCCTGCGGGTAAAACAGGACTAGGGTACAAAAAGCGCGGGCCACAAAGGCTCGCGCTTGAACGTGCTACTGGGTTCTAGAACAGGGTGGAGGACCAACCGAGCATCCGGCCAATTGGTTCCCAGCCTATGACGGCATCGATGGACAGGCCGATAAAGAGTACCGACAGGTAGTTATTTGAATAGATAAACAGGCGCATGGGTTTTACCTTTGCGCCTTTCTTTACGCCTTGATGCAGGCGAATGGATAGCCACAAAAAGACCGCACCGGAAGTTACGGCGGCGATAAGGTAAATCCACGATGCCGCGGGAACGATCAACAGCGTGACGATGACGGTGCCGATGGAATACCACACGATTTGTCGCGTTACCTCTTGCTCCGTCGCCACGACCGGCAACATCGGGACGCCGGCCTTGCGGTAATCTTCCTTATACTTCATGGCCAAGGCCCACGTATGTGGCGGAGTCCAGAAAAAGATAATGAGGAATAGGACTATTGCCTGCCACCAGCGGTCGGGCTCGCCTGCTGGCGCGTTATCACGAATCACGGCCCAGCCCACCATGGCCGGCATACATCCTGCTAAACCGCCCCACACGATGTTTTGGGCATTGCGCATCTTCAAAAACTTGGTGTAGACGAAGACGTAAAAGAAGTTCGTGAGGATGACGAAGAACGCCGCCAACCAAGAATTTGCGAGGATTCCCAGCCAGAGCACCGAAACCACGAGCATGATCCAAGCAAAGATCGCCGCGTTCCGCTTAGAAATCGTGGCGCGCACTAGTGGCCGCGCGCGGGTGCGTTGCATCTTTTGGTCAATTTCATAATCGACCACATTATTAAAGGTATGGGCAGCAGCAGCGCCCATCCAACCGCCGAAAATGGTGGAAATGATGAGCCAGATATTTTCAGAAACCGCCTCAACGCCCCGTTGTGCTTGGAGCATCGCCGGAATTGCGGCCACGAGGAGGAGTTCAATAATCCTCGGCTTCGTTAGCGCAAAATAGGCCTTGATGGTCTCCAAGGAATTCCTCCACTATCTGAACAGACGTTAATCTACAGCACACACGCTACACAGCGCGGTATGCCCACGGTGTAGTGGTCGCACACCCCGGCACAAAAGTTCCGGAGAATTAATTCACACTATGGCTTACATTTAAAATGCGCTACACATGGATCGTATCAATGCAGCGGAAATGCAGAGAGTAACTAATGCTATGCCGTACACCGCTTAGCCATGCCAGCTTACCGGTTACCCGCAGCTTTCAATAATTCCGCACCACCATCAAAAAAGTAACTAGACTGTGTGGAGTTCAGTAATTAACGCCTAGAGTTAAGCGAGGCCTTATACCGTGTCGAAAGATAATTTGTCCCCAGACCTGCAAGCTATGGTCGAGCGCCGTTATCCGGACGACTGGACAGACACCGATACTCGCGCGGTCGACACTGTGCGCGTGCTTGCTGCCGATGCCGTCCAAAACTGCGGCTCCGGGCACCCCGGCACGGCGATGTCACTGGCTCCCCTCGCCTATACGCTCTACCAGCGCGTTATCAACCATGATCCCAATGATGTGAATTGGGCTGGGCGCGACCGCTTCGTGCTGTCTGTCGGCCACTCGTCCCTGACCCTCTACATCCAGCTCTTCTTGGGTGGATTCGGTTTGGAGATGAAAGATCTCGAGCAGCTGCGCACCTGGGGTTCCCTTACCCCTGGTCACCCTGAGGTGCACCACACCGATGGCGTGGAGATCACCACCGGCCCGCTCGGCCAGGGTCTGGCATCTTCGGTAGGTATGGCGATGGCTGCCCGCAAGGAGCGCGGCCTCTTCGATCCTGAGGCACCGGTCGGCCAATCCCCCTTTGATCACTACGTCTACACCATTGCCTCCGACGGCGACCTGCAGGAAGGCGTTACCGCTGAGGCATCGTCTTTGGCTGGCACCCAGAAGCTGGGTAACCTGATTGTCTTCTGGGATGACAACCGGATTTCCATTGAGGATGACACCAATATCGCCTTCAATGAGGACGTCGCTGCGCGCTATGAGGCATACGACTGGCACGTCCAGACCGTTGAATCCGGCGAGGACGTCGTTGCCATTGAAGAGGCAGTGCGCAATGCACAGCAGGAAACGGAGCGCCCCTCCTTCATCCGCGTGAAGACGGTCATTGGCTACCCTGCCCCGACCAAGATGAACACCGGGGGCGTGCACGGCGCAGCGCTTGGCGATGACGAAGTTGCCGCCACCAAGGAAGTGCTCGGCTTCGACCCGGAAAAGACCTTCCACATCGATGATGAGGTCTTGGCGCACACCCGCAAGCTGCGCGAGCGCGGCGCCAAAAAGCACGCGCAGTGGCAAGAAGAGTTCGACGCGTGGGCGGCGGACAACGCCGAGAATAAGGCGCTGTTTGACCGCATGAGCGCCCGCGAATTGCCGGAGAACTTCGATGCCGAGCTCCCCGTATGGGAGCCAGGGGATGCGATCGCCACCCGTAAGGCCTCTGAGGCGACCATCCAGGCGCTGGCCGCCGCCTTGCCGGAAATGTGGGGCGGATCGGCCGACCTGGCGGGGTCCAATAACACCGTGATTAAGGGCGCGGATTCCTTCGGCCCTGAAAACATCACCACCAATAAGTGGTCCGCGCAGCCTTATGGCCGCAACCTTCACTTTGGCATCCGCGAGCACGCGATGTCCGCCATCATGAACGGCATCGCCCTCCACGGAAATACCCGCGTATATGGCGGTACCTTCCTGATCTTCTCCGAGTATCAGTACCCGGCCGTGCGCCTCGGCTCGCTGATGTCTACCGATACCTACTACGTGTGGACGCACGATTCCATTGGCTTGGGCGAAGACGGCCCTACCCACCAGCCGGTAGAAACCCTGTCGGCCTTGCGCGCCATTCCGAACCTGTCTGTAATCCGACCTGCCGATGCCAATGAAACCGCACAGGCCTGGGCCGCAGCGATGGAATACAAGGCAGCCCCGAAGGGACTTGCGCTTAGCCGCCAGAACCTCCCTATTTTGGAAGGCACCAAGGAAAAGGCACGCGATGGCGTTCGCCGCGGCGCCTACACCTTGGTCGAAGGCTCCAAGGACGAGCCCGATGTTATCTTGCTGGCCACTGGCTCGGAGGTACAGCTCGCGGTGGAGGCAGCCAACCAGCTCGAAAGCGAAGGCACGGCAGCCCGCGTGGTATCGGCGCCGTGCTTGGAGTGGTTCGACGAGCAGGACGCAGAATACCGCGAATCGGTCCTGCCCAGCAGCGTGAGGGCCCGCGTTTCCGTCGAAGCCGGCCTCGCTCAGTCCTGGCACAAGTACACCGGTACTTTCGGCCGCAACGTCTCCCTAGAGCACTACGGGGCCTCCGCTCCCGGCGACGAGCTCTTCGAAAAGTTTGGCTTTACCTCTGCTGCGGTTGCCGATGCTGCACGCGAAAGCATCGCCGAAGCCCAAAGCTAAGCCCACCTCACCGACGCTAAAAGGAATGACTATGAACAACATTTCTGAACTTGCCCAATTGGGCACCTCCACGTGGCTCGATGATCTCTCGCGCCAGCGCTTGGAATCTGGAAACTTGAAGGAGATTATTTCCTCCAAGTCCATCGTGGGTGTGACCACCAACCCGGCTATCTTTGCCACCGCCATGACCAGCGGCACGGCCTATGACGAAGACCTGGCAGCCTTGAAGGAGAAGAACGCTTCGGCCGATGAAGCCGTCTACTCCCTGGCAATTACGGACGTACAAAACGCCTGTGACCTTTTTGCCGATATTTATGCCGAGTCCGACGGCCAGGATGGCCGCGTATCCATCGAGGTGGATCCTCGCATCTCCGACGATGCCGCGGCAACACTCAAGCAGGCCCGCGAACTGTGGGACCAAGTGGACCGCCCCAATGCGATGATCAAGATCCCGGCTACCAAGGGCTCCCTCCCCGCTATCGAGGATGCCTTGGCAGAGGGAATCAGCGTCAACGTCACCCTGATCTTCTCGGTCTCCCGCTACCGCGAGGTCATCGCCGCATTCCAGGCTGGGCTCAAGCGCGCAGCCGAGGGTGGCAAGGACGTCACCAAGATTCACTCGGTCGCATCGTTCTTCGTCTCCCGCCTGGATACGGAAGTGGATAAGCGCTTGGAAGCTATCGGTTCCGATGAGGCCCTGTCCTTGCGAGGCAAGGCCGGTGTCGCTAACGCGCAGCGTGCCTACGCCCTCTTCCAGGAAGAATTGCTCGGTGACAACAACGGCCTCCCAGAAGGCGCGCCCATTCAGCGCCCGCTGTGGGCTTCTACCGGCGTGAAGAACCCTGACTACCCAGCAACGCTGTACGTGACCGAGCTGGCTGGCCCGCACACGGTAAATACCATGCCGGAAAAGACCATTGATGCGGTCCTGCAGGAGGGTGGTTTCCACGGCGATACCCTCTCCATTGCCGGCGAAGAAGCCGAGAAGGTCTTCTCCCAGCTCGAATCGGTGGGCATTGACCTAGAAGATGTCTTTGCAGTCCTGGAGCGCGAGGGCGTCGATAAGTTCGTCGCCGCGTGGAATGACCTCCTTGATTCCCTCAAACAACAACTCGCGTAAACTACGACCGTGGTCCTAGCCCCGCCGGATAGCCGGCGGGGCATTATCCCGCCACTAGTTGAAAGACTACTTAGCTTTTCCCTCCAGGAAGGATAATCCGTGACGGACTCAGCCGCTTGGGTCAATCCCTTGCGTAATGCCGCCGATAAACGATTGCCACGCATCGCGGGCCCCGCGGGCATGGTCATCTTTGGTGTGACCGGCGATTTAGCTTTCAAAAAGCTCCTGCCGGCCATCTATGACCTTGCCAGCCGCGGTCTCTTGCCCGCTGGCTTCACGCTCGTCGGCTATGGCCGCAGGGACTGGGATAACGCGGACTTCTGCGATTATTTCCGCAGCGCGGTAGAAGTCGGCGCCCGCACTGACTTTAACCACGACGTGTGGGAGCACTTATCCCAAGGAATCGAGTTCGTGCAAGGTTCCTTTGATGATGAGGGCTTTGACAGGCTTTCTGCGCGGTTGGCCGAGCTGGATAAGGCCCGCGGTACGGGAAGCAATTGGGCATACTACCTTTCGGTGCCGCCAGAGTTCTTCTCCGATATCTGCCACCAGTTGGAACGCGTGGGCATGGCCAATTCCATGGAGGACTCGTGGCGCCGAGTGATCATCGAAAAGCCCTTTGGCCACGACCAGGAATCCGCGCGCGAGCTCAATGAGATCGTCAACGCGGTCTTCCCAGAATCGGCCGTCTTCCGCATCGATCACTACCTGGGCAAAGAGACCGTGCAAAACATTATGGCGCTGCGGTTTGCCAACCAGATTTTTGAGCCGATGTGGAACGCGCACTATATCGACCACGTGCAAATCACCATGGCCGAAGATATTGGGCTTGGCGGTCGCGCTGGCTATTATGACGGAATCGGTGCGGCCCGAGACGTCATTCAGAACCACCTGCTGCAGCTGCTCGCCCTCGTGGCAATGGAAGAGCCTTCTTCCTTCGAGCCGGAGGCGCTGCGCGCTGAAAAGGTCAAGGTGCTGCGCGCTACGCAGCCGGTCCATCCGCTCAATAAAACCACCGCCCGTGGTCAGTACACCGCCGGCTGGCAGGGCTCGGAATACGTGAAGGGCTTGCGCGAGGAGGAGGGCTTCGATCCCGCCTCCACCACAGAGACCTATGCGGCGTGCACGTTGGAGGTCAATTCGCGGCGTTGGGGAGGCGTGCCTTTCTACCTGCGCACGGGCAAGCGGCTGGGGCGTCGCGTCACCGAGATCGCCCTAGTCTTCAAGGCCGCGCCGAACCAGCCTTTTGTCGATGGCGAAACCGATGCCCTTGGCCAAAACGCCGTGGTTATCCGCGTTCAGCCCGATGAGGGCGTGACCATGCGCTTTGGCTCAAAGGTGCCTGGTTCCACCATGGAAGTCCGCGATGTAAACATGGACTTCGCCTACGCCGAGGCATTCACCGAGGAATCTCCCGAGGCCTATGAGCGCCTCATCTTGGATGCCCTCCTCGATGAATCATCGCTGTTCCCCACCAATGAAGAAGTCGAACTATCGTGGTCGATTTTGGATCCGATCATCGATTACTGGTCCAAGCATGGTGAGCCCGAAGATTATAAGGCGGGCACATGGGGGCCCACCTCAGCCGATAAGATGCTGCGCCGCCGGGGTCACTCCTGGCGCCGCCCGTAGAAGGGATGTAGTCAATGATTATTCCATTGCCTAATACCACCACTGGTGAAATTGCCAAGAAGCTTGTCGATGCCCAGGAGCACTACACCCGCACCACGGGCCGCGTGCTCACCTTAATCGTGGAGGCACAAGAAGGCGACGATCTGGAACAAATTCTTGCCTCTGTGCGCGATGCCTCTCATGAGCACCCCTCCCGCGTGCTCGTCGTGGTCCCCGGTGACCCGAATTCTGATACCCAGCTCGATGCCCAGCTCCGCGTCGGTGGCGAAGCCGGTGCCTCCGAGACCGTCGTCATGCAATTGCACGGGGCACTCGCGGATCAAGCCGAGTCCGTGCTCACCCCGCTCTTGCTGCCGGATACCCCACTGGTCGCATGGTGGCCCAACGTGTGCCCCCAGGTGCCGTCAAAAAGCCCCGTGGGCAAATTGGCCCAGCGGCGCATCACCAATGTGGCCCATAAAGGTACCGTGGGCGAGCAGGATCTGCGCGCGCTTTCTGATGGCTACTCCCCCGGCGATTCCGATATGTCCTGGGCCTCCATCACGCTGTGGCGCGGGGTCGTCGCATCGGCGCTCGATCACCATCCCCATGAAAAGGTGCTATCGGTAGAGGTCGCCGGCCCTGCCGGGCATCCGGCGCCTAACTTCGCGGCGGGTTGGTTGCTTGACCGCCTCAGCGTCCCAGTACAGCGCACGGCCGAGGAAGCAAATAATGACTATTTCCCGGTTACCCACCTGCGCTTTAACCGGGAATCGACCCACGTAGATGTGGATGTCGTCGATGAGCGCACTGTGCGAGTGCGCGTACCGGGTACCCCAGACTCGCTAGTCAGTTTGAGCCCGCGCACGCAAACCGAAATCCTCTCTGAGGAATTGCGACACCTCGATGCCGATAAAACTTATGCCCAGGCACTACGTGCTCTGGGAGAAGTAGACTACAGTAAGCTTTAACAGCGCACTTGTTTATACCGATTCTTTGCAAAGGATTCTGATACCGAATGGTAACGCTTCACCGCGTCAGCGATGTAGATGACCTTATTTCCCAAGCCGCACTCAAATTTATTGAGACCATCGCCGGAATTCAGGCTGGCAACGGTGGCATCCATGGTGACGGCGTAGCAAGAATCGTACTAACGGGTGGGGGCGCAGGAATCGGACTGCTGCACGAGCTTGCGCGCCTTGACTTTTCCGCCCAACAGCAAGGTGAAAACTACCCTGCCCTGCGTATCGATTGGTCCCGCGTGCACATCTTCTTTGGCGATGAGCGCAATGTTCCGGTCAGCGACCCAGATTCCAACGAAGGTCAAGCGCGTTCCGCGCTGCTCGATCACGTCGATATTCCAGATCAGAATATCCACGGATTCGACCTCGGTGCGGTCTCCATGGAAGCTGCCGCCAGTGCTTACGAGCCGGAGCTGAAAGACTTCGCACCTTTAGGCTTCGATCTACACCTTTTGGGCATGGGCGCAGAAGGCCACATTAACTCCCTGTTCCCCCACTCTCCTGCCATCCGTGAGCAGGAAGAACTCGCGGTACCGGTACACGATTCTCCCAAGCCACCCAGCGAGCGCATTACCCTCACGTTGCCGGCGGTCAATAGGTCCGAGCGCGTCTGGCTCTTGGTTGCCGGGGAGGAAAAGGCCGCTGCTGCAAAGAGCATCGTTGACGGCGTCGACGCTGAGGAGTGCCCAGCGGCCGGTGCGCAAGGGACGAAGGAGACGATCCTCTTCCTTGCTGACGATGCCGCGCAGGAACTTTAAAAACAGCGCCGCCCTTCCTGCTTAACGCACAAAGCGCCGGTACCTCAGCCCCACCCTTTCTCTGCGAAAGGACACGGGATGAAGTACCGGCGCTGTTGTTTGGCCGGGTCCTAGGCCGCGAAGGCCTGGATGAGGTTTAGGCCAACGATGCAGGCCAACCAGATAATCACCATGACGATGGTATAGCGGTCCAAATTCTTTTCCACCACGGTCGAACCGGACAGGTTCGATTGCACACCGCCGCCGAAAAGGCTAGACAGGCCGCCGCCTTTGCCCTTGTGTAAAAGCACAAAGATGGACATCAAAATAGCTGAAATTAGCAAAATGATTTCCAGTGCTAAGACCATGAGGTTCTTCCTTTTCTCAACGTGCGCCCAGTGGCACCTTCGATGTACTACCGAAAGTCACGCTTGCCACCGGCGCGAAGTACTTACCTGCTTTGCCTACGCAAAGCAATCACAAGGGCCTACTGTACACCATGCCGCGGGCGGGGCTCACCCCAACCCGCGGCATACAGTCACCCTGTGATGGTTGTTAACGCATGTTAACTAACGGCATTAGCTGCATTGGCGGCTAGCTTGGCGAAGTCCTCTCCTACCAAGGAAGCACCACCGATGAGGCCGCCGTCTACGTCCGGCTTGCTGACGATATCCGCAACGGAGTCAACCTTTACGGAACCGCCGTACAGGATGCGAATACCTTCGGCAACTTCGTCGCCCGCGAGTTCCTTGACCAAGCCACGGATGGCGGCGCACACTTCCTGCGCGTCATCCGCGGAGGCAACCTTGCCGGTGCCGATGGCCCACACGGGTTCGTAGGCGATAACCGTCTTGGATAGCTGCTCGGCGCTAAGTCCCTGCAGGGAATCGCGGGTTTGGTTCACCACGTAGTCAACGTGGGTGCCGGCCTCGCGCACGTCGAGTGGTTCGCCCACGCAGACGATGGGGCTGATGCCATTTTCCAAGGCCGCTGTGGCCTTTTCAGCGACCAGCTGGTCGGTTTCGCCGTGGTATTCGCGGCGCTCGGAGTGGCCAACGACTGCCCAGCTGCATCCCAGTTTGTTCAGCATCTGGCCGGATACCTCGCCGGTGTAGGCACCAGACTCGTGCTTGGAGATGTCCTGCGCACCGTAGGTGATCTTCAGCTTATCGCCCTCAACGAGCGTCTGAATCGTGCGGATATCGGTAAATGGAACCATGTAGGCTACATCTACCTTATCGTAGTAATCCTCCGGCAGGGAGAATGCGAACTTTTGAACGGAGCCGATGGCCTCAATGTGATCGAGGTTCATCTTCCAGTTGCCAGCAATAAGTGGTGTACGTGCCATAATTAGCCCTTTCTTTATACGCCTGTATTTAGCTGTTTAGGCGGTTTATGCTTCGAGCACGGAAACGCCCGGCAGCTCCTTGCCCTCGAGGTATTCGAGGGACGCGCCGCCGCCGGTGGAGATGTGGCTGAAGCCATCCTCATCGAGGCCCAGGGTGCGCACAGAGGCTGCGGAGTCGCCGCCGCCGACGACGGAGAAGGAACCGTTAGAGAAGGTGGCATCGATAATCGCCTGCGCTACTCCAGCGGTGCCCTTGGAGAAGGCTTCCATTTCGAATACGCCCATGGGGCCGTTCCAGAATACGGTCTTGGAGTCTGCCAGTACGTCGGCAAATTTCTCGATGGTCTTCGGTCCGATGTCCAGGGACATCCAGCCCTCAGGAATGCCATCGAGCTCAACGACCTTGGTCTCAGCATCGGCGGCGAACTCGCTGGCGGCGGTAAGATCAACGGGAAGGACGATCTTGTCGCCAAAGCGCTCCAGCAGGCTCTTGCAGTTTTCGATCTGGTCCTCTTGCAGCAAGGACTCCTGAACGTTGTAACCCTTGGCTGCCAGCAGGGTGTAGCACATGCCGCCGCCGATGATGATCTTATCGGCCTTTCCAGCAAGTGCTTCGATAACGCCAAGCTTGTCAGAGACCTTTGCGCCACCCAGTACAACGACGTATGGGTGCGCCGGATCCTTTGCCACGGTGGACAATACGTCCAATTCCTTTTCCACCAGCTTGCCGGCGTAGGCGGGCAGGCGCTTGGCGACGTCATATACCGAGGTCTGCGCGCGGTGCACAACGCCGAAGCCATCGGAGACGAACGCGCCATTATCAGCAGCCAGGGCGACGAGCTCGTCGGCGAATTCGCCGCGCTCTGCCTCATCCTTAGAGGTTTCGCGAGGATCGAAGCGGACATTTTCTACCAGCATGACATCGCCGCTGTTTAGCCCGTTTGCGCGCTCGTGGGCGTCTTCGCCTGTGACGTCGTTGGCCAAGGCAACGTACTGATCTAGGGCCTCGGACAACGCTTCTGCGACAGGAGCCAGGGAGTACTTGGAATTTACCTCACCCTTGGGGCGGCCGAGGTGGGCGGAAAGGATGACCTTCGCGCCGCCATCGACAAGAGCCTGAATCGTGGGAAGAGATGCGGTGATGCGGCCGGGGTCGGTGATATTTCCGTCATCATCCAGCGGCACGTTGAAGTCAGAACGAACCAGAATGTGGCGGTCCTCTACGCCTTCTTCTAGCAGGTTATCTAGGGTCTTAAAAGCCATGTGTTACTCCTTTTAAAGTGGATTCTGCAGTTAAGGTTGCTACATAAAATGATACCGGCCACAACGTCGTGCCGTCAGGGCGTTCGTTGTGGCCGGTATCGCATTAAGGGCTGCTCTGTATTAGAACTTTAGAGCTTTTCTGCAACCAAGTTGGTCATGCGGACGAGCTGGGAGGTGTAACCCCACTCGTTGTCGTACCAACCCAGAACCTTGACCAAGTTGCCGTTGGAGACCTTGGTCATGCCGGCATCGAAGATGCAGCCGTGCGGGGAGGTTACGATGTCAGTGGAAACTAGGGGATCCTCGGTGTATGCGAGGGTGTCCTTCAGCTCGCCTTCAGCTGCCTCCTTCAGTGCCGCGTTGATTTCCTCAACGGTGACGTCGCGGGAAGCGGTGAAGGTCAGGTCAGTTGCGGAACCGGTGATGACCGGAACGCGCATTGCGTAACCGTCCAGCTTGCCTTCCAGCTCAGGCAGGACCAGGGACACGGCCTTTGCTGCACCGGTGGAGGTAGGCACCAAGTTGACGGCTGCGGCGCGGGCGCGACGCAGGTCCTTGTGAGGAGCGTCCTGCAGACGCTGGTCACCGGTATAAGCGTGAACGGTGGTCATCAGGCCCTTTTCCACACCGAACTTGTCATTCAAGACCTTGGCCATAGGGGCCAGGCAGTTGGTGGTGCAGGAAGCTGCGGAAATAACGTTGTGGTTAGCAGGGTCGTAGGTGTCGGAGTTAACACCGTAGACGAAGGTTGCGTCAACTTCCTTACCAGGGGCGGAAATGATGACCTTCTTGGCGCCGGCCTCAATGTGAGCCTTTGCGTCGTTACCGTTGGTGAACAGGCCGGTGGACTCGATAACGAGGTCCACGTCCAGCTCGCCCCACTTCAGGTTCTTCGGGTCCTTCTCGTTGAAGACCTGGATGCGGTTGCCATTGACGGTGATGGAGTCATCGTCGTAGGTAATCTCGCCGTCGAAGCGACCCAGTACGGAGTCGTACTTCAACAGGTTAGAGAGAGTTTGGTTATCGGTCAGGTCGTTGACGGCAACGATCTCAAGGTCGCTGTCGGTCCGGTTAACTGCGTGGAAGAAGTTACGACCAATGCGGCCAAAGCCGTTAATGCCTACGCGGGTAGTCACTGTAAATCTCCTCAAAGAGTCGAGTAAATATTTCTATGGGCCTACCGCGGGTCCTTCGAGTACTTTACTGCTCTGGGTGAGTAAGGTGCCCGAGGCTTTGCCCAACAACCGCAATACTACAGAGCCTTCATGACGCGTGCAGTGGCCTTCAATACTGGGCGCGCAGCATCTGAAAGATTTCCGTTCTAGGCGTATAATCTTCCCGAGTATTTTTGTTTCTCCCAAATATACCGGCTGTTCAAGCCCGTTTAGGTGGATTCATGTGGGCTTTACACCGTTAATGTGTGATATATCACAGCACGAAATATTTCCAAACTTGCTCGCACACTTGTCACAAGAAACGGAGTGCTATAAATTACTTGACCCAAATCACACAGCATTCTTTATGACGCGATATGCTTGCGCTAACTCACTGTGTTCCAGGTAGCACTCGGGCATTCGCTGGGCGCTAATCTCTCTCCTGAAACGCGTGGGCAACAAATTTAAGTCCCCAGCAGACCGAATGCGCCTGCGATAGTACCCCCGTTAGAATCGAGGATACTCAATGTTTGAGATAAATACCTCTGTTGTGGGAGACAGTCTTGGGCTCACTGCGCTCGTGGCGATTCTCCCCCTCGTGGCTTTCTTCATTATGTTGATGGGCTTTAAAGCCCGTGCACATACTTCAGGAGCCGTCGCCCTTGCGACCTCCATCATCCTTGCCATAGTCGCCTTTGCGATGCCCGTGGATATGGCACTGTCCTCCGCGGTCCGCGGTGGACTCTTCGGCCTCTTGCCCATTGTCTGGGTTATCATTACCGCGATTTGGTTCTACGAGATCACGGTCACCTCGGGCCGTTTCGAGGATTTGCGCAAGACCTTCGACCTCTTAGGCGATGGCGATATCCGCATCCAGTCGATGCTCATCGCGTTCTGCTTCGGTGGCCTCCTTGAAGCCCTTGCGGGTTTCGGCGCCCCCGTTGCCATTACCGCCACGATGATTATGGCGCTCGGCGTCAAGCCACTGCGCGCTGCGACGGTGGTTCTTATTGCCAATACCGCCCCAGTCGCATTCGGTGCGGTTGGTATTCCGGTCACCACCGCCGGTGAGGTCGGCGGGCGTACCGCCGAGCAAACCCAAGATATCGCCGGCCTTATTGCCCTGCAGGTCTTGGTCATTGCCGCGATTGTTCCATTCCTCATCGCATTCATCCTGGACGGCATGCGCGGTGTGAAGGAAACAGCGCCCGCCGCCGCAGTCATCGGTATTTCCTTCGCCGGCGCGCAGTGGCTTACCGCCACCTTCTTCGCCTACCAGCTCACCAACGTTATTGCCTGCATCGTGTCCCTGGGTGCTGCTTTCATCTTCCTCCGCATGTGGAAGCCACGGGGTGTTACCCAGCTGCGCGAGCGTATGGAGCTACCTGCCGCAGAAACCGCGACCGACCTCAACGGCCGCCGCATCTGGATGGCGCTGCTGCCCTACGCCGTCGTTACCGCAGTATTTGCCGTTGCCACCGCAGCACCAGCGATCTTCGGATTCTGGAAGCTGAAGTTCGCGTGGCCACTGCTTGATGGCACCGTCATCGGCACTAACGGTGAGGCCATGGACACCAGCTTTAGCTTCAATGTCTTTGGCAACCCAGGTACCCTGCTCTTGCTCTCCGGCATCATTGTGGCCATCGTTTACCACTTCTGGAACGAAAATGGCCGCTACAAGCTCAGCTTCTCCCAACCCGTGCAGGCCTTCGGTGAAGTTGCCAACCGCATGAAATTCTCTGGGCTGACCATCGTTCTGGTCCTCGCTTTGGCCTACACGATGAACTACTCGGGTCAGACCATCGCCATCGGTGAATTCGTCTCCTCCGCAGGCTCCATCTTCGCGCTCTTCGCACCCGTGCTGGGCTGGATTGGTACCGCGGTGACCGGCTCCGATACCTCTGCGAACGCGCTCTTTGGCAACCTGCAGGTTGCGGCCGCCGACCGCATTGGTGTGAACCCTGACCTCATGCTGGCTGCCAATACCGCCGGTGGTGTTGTGGGTAAGATGATTTCGCCACAATCACTGGCCATCGCGGCAACCGCCGTATCCATGGAAGGCAAGGAATCTGTCATCCTGAAAAACGTCGTTGGCTACTCCATCGCGTTCCTGGCCGTCGTCTGTGTCATCGTCTTCTTGATGACCAACGTCCTGGGCTTCTTGGTCCCATAAAACGCAAGCCACCACTGGCTATAAGCGCCTCAGCCGAGGCACAACACAAGGCGGGAGGGAAAGCACCTCAATGCTTTCCTTCCCGCCTTTCGTGGTTCAAAGTTCCAGAGCCAATCGTGCCCCGCGACTAAGAGTCACCAAAAAGATCGTCTGAGATGGACTCATTAGTATCGGGGATGTCCAGTTCTTCGGCCCGCTTATCCGCCATGGATAATAAGCGCCGAATGCGCCCTGCCACCGCATCTTTGGTCATAGGCGGATCCGCCAGCCTGCCGAGCTCCTCCAACGAGGCCTCGCGGTGCTGCACGCGCAAGCGGCCGGCATCGGCTAGGTGCTCAGGAACGTCATCCCCCAAAATTTCCATCGCCCTATCTACGCGCGCCGCGGCGGTGACGGCGGCCCGTGCCGAGCGGCGCAGATTGGCATCATCAAAATTATCCAACCGGCGCGATGTATCGTGCGCTTCGCGCTTTACCCGCTTCTTTTCCCAAGACAGGCGGGTCACTTGCGCGCCCATGCGGGTAAGCAACGCGCCAATGGCATCGCCGTCGCGGACGACCACGCGATCTTCGCCGCGGGTCTCTTTAGTCTTTGCGGAAATTCCCAGGCGCCGTGCGCATCCCACGAGTGCCAACGCGGCCTCCTGGCAGGGGCAGCTGACTTCCAATGCTGAAGAACGCCCGGGTTCCGTCAGGCTACCGTGCGCAAGGAAGGCACCGCGCCACGCCGCCTCGCTATCAGCCACGGTGCCGGAAATGACCTGCGGCGGAAGCCCCACCACGGCGTGACCGGAGCGGGTAATCAGGCCTAGGCGGCGGGTAAGCTCCTTTGCCCCTTTAGTGATGCGCACGATGACGCGCGATTTCTTCACCGTCCCCGCAGGGCCGACAACGTGGCTTTCCGCTTCGATCCCGTAGAGCTCGTCTAAAGCCACGAGGATGCGCTGCGCAATAGCCTGGTTATCAAGCTCCAGCTCATAGGCCATGCTCTCACCAGAGACATCTACTTCTCCGGCAAAGCGCAGGATCGATGCGAGCTCCGCAGCGCGCGCGGACTGACGTGTCACGCCAACCGCCGCTAGTTCTTCTTTGACCTGTTCGGTCAACGGTGTGGTCACCTAGTTCGCCCCATTTCTCTGTCACAGTCACGAATGACGCTTGTGCAATGCACGGTCCCACGCACACCAACTACTGCGTGGGAAACGGAATTTTCTCATTTTACCGTGTCCCGCGCCCTGAGGACTGGCTGGCCTGAACTTAGCTAGGCCCGCCGGTACTCGTTATAAAGATCCACGATGACAGAAGAAAGTTTGTCTGGATCGTGTTTCATCAATCGCTGTCCATTGTCATCTTGGATACTGACATCTGCAAATACCGCGCGTGCGCCCAAGGCTTGCGCAGCGCGCTGTACATATACCCGTTCGCTCTCATTTGGCAGTGCTGCCGCATCTAGGACGATGCGGTCGATGCGTAGATCTGGGGCGTGACGAGCCAGCACGTGCACGTGGCGCTCCGCGGAAAAGCCTTGGGTTTCTCCCGGTTCGGCTGACAGGTTGAGCATCACGACGCGCAAAGCATCGGACTCAGAAATAGCCTGGACGATTTCTGGTACCAAGGTATGCGGTAATACCGAACTAAACCAGGATCCTGGACCGATGGTAATAAGATCTGCCTGCCTAATAGCCTCCAGCGCGGCGGGATTGGCTTCCGGGGCTTCAGGCAAGATGCGCACGCGCCGCACATGGCCCGGCGTCGATGCCACCGCGACCTGGCCGCGGACCTGGCGCATGACCCGGGGGTCATCGTCAAGCCCTGAGACATCGGCCTCAATCTCTAAGGGATGCGGGACCACGGGGATGACCCGCCCGTGCGAGTGGGTAAGCTCCGCCACCGCGTCCAAGGCGGCCTGGTAATCGCCCAAAACCCCGGTCAACCCGGCGATCATGAGGTTGCCCACGGCATGGCCTGCCATAGCGCCATTGCCGCCGAAGCGGTGTTGAAGGGTCTTGCCCCACAGCTCGCCTATCCGATTGTCATCGGCTAGCGCCGCCAAAGCCATGCGCAGGTCACCGGGTGGAATGATGTCCAATTCCCGGCGCAGGCGCCCCGAAGATCCGCCATCATCGGCAACCGTCACGATGGCAGAAATATCCGCTGCATTGCTGCGCCTGGCGGATAAAAGGGTTTGATAAAGACCATGGCCGCCGCCAAGGCAGACCATATGAGAAGGGTGTTCCATACAGTTTTTAGTGCTCCTCAGCCCTAATTGCGGGCGATATCCCGGTGCAAAATACTGACGTCAAGGGTGTCATTGGCGCGCAGACGCTTGGCGATGTCCTCAGCTACCGCCACAGAGCGGTGATGCCCGCCGGTACAGCCGACGCCCACGGTGATGAAGTTCTTGCCCTCGTGCCGGTATCCCTCCAGCATGGTGGAAAACATGGCGACAAAATTATCCACAAATTTCTGGGCGGCCGGTTGCGACAGGACATAATCGGCCACAGGCGCATCCGTACCGCGGCAGCCGCGCAGCTCCGGAATCCAGTAGGGATTGGGCAAAAAGCGTACGTCGACAACGATGTCGGCATCGCGCGGGGAACCGTTTTTAAATCCGAAGGATTCCACCGTGACGTGCTGGTTCGTATTCTGAAATTCGCCAAATGCAGCTTCGATGGCCCGGCGCAAGTCATGAATCGAGAGGTTCGTGGAATCGATGATGATATCGGAGCGATCCCGAATCTCCGCCACCGCTTGGCGTTCGCGTTGAATGCCCACCTTCAAGGTATCTTCGCCCTGCAATGGGTGCGTACGCCGCACAGAATCGAAGCGACGGATGAGCACATCATCGCGGGCATCGAGGAAGAGCACGGTGGGCTTCATACCCAATGCCGTTAACTCATCGATGGTCTCCATGAGGGACCCCGGAAACATGCGGGAACGCACGTCCGTTACCGCCGCAACCTTTTCAACGGGCGTTTCTTCCTGGTTGCACAATTTCCACAGGTCCACGATGGCGCGCGGCGGGATATTATGCGCCACGTAGTAGCCCTTATCCTCAAAAACCTTGGCGGCGGAACTCAACCCGCCGCCGGACATGCCGGTAATCAAGATGGGCGGAGTCTCGAAGTGCGTCATGCACACCAGTCTAGCGTTTTCGCGCTCTACACTTCTGCCAGAATGCTGCCTATTTACTGTGCGTCGTGCAACTTATCGTAGACGGTCTGCGCCAGTTTTGGCCCAAAGCCGTTGACCTCGCAGATCTCATCCACCGAAGCAGCCTTGAGCTTTTTGACGGAACCAAAATGCTTCACCAAATCCGTCCGGCGTTGCGGCCCAAGCCCCGGAATTGCATCGAGCGCCGAAGAACGCATGCGCTTAGACCGTTGTTGCCGGTGGTAGGTAATGGCAAAGCGGTGCGCCTCATCGCGAATCTGCTGCAGCAAGAACAGGGCCTGGGAATTGCGCGGCAAAATCACCGGTTCATCATCGCCTGGCACCCAAATTTCTTCCAAGCGCTTGGCCAGCCCCACGAGGGTGACATCGACAATGCCCAGTTCATCAAATACCTCTTGCGCCGCAGCCACCTGGGGCGCGCCGCCGTCCACGATGAACAACTGAGGAGGATAGGCAAACCGGCGGCCTGCCTCGGCGGATTCTTCCGCCACCTTTTCTTCCGCGAACGAAGACTCTTCCTTTTCCTCGTCCGGGTTCGCCAACTTATCTTGGTTATGGCGCTTAAACCGGCGCCGCGTGATTTCTGCAATGGAGCCAACATCATTGGAATGCCCGTCGCCGGCGGCTTCCTTGATGCGGTAGCGCCGGTAATCGGATTTCTTCGGGATGCCGTCTTCAAAAACCACCAGCGAGGCGACGACATCGGTGCCTTGGATATGCGAAATATCGGTGCACTCAATGCGCAGCGGTGCTTGGTCCATGCCCAAGGCATCCTGGATATCCTGCAGCGCCGCAGACCGCGCGGTGAGGTCGCCCACGCGCTTCAGCTTGTGCTGACGCAGCTGCTCCTTGGCGTTCTTCTCCACGGTATCCATAAGGGAGCGTTTATCGCCGCGTTGGGGAACGCGCAGATCGACGCGCGCACCACGCAGGTCTTCCAAGAGGGACACCACTTGTTCGGATTCCTCCGGCATGGCCTGGACCAGAATCTCGCGCGGGATGACGTGGACGTGGCGCTGTTCCATGTGCGATTCTTGGTCCACCCCGCGCCGCGGCACATCCGCAGCTAAAGCCGCGTCCTCACGAGCTTCTTGTTCTTCGCGCTCCACGGCATCCGAGTAAAACTGGATGAGGAAGTTTTGCACCAAGGCGGGCAAGGCGGGATCGGGTTGGCCCTCCTCAATGGGCTCAGAGGTTGCCTGATCGCCGGCGCGTTCAACGACCCAGCCGCGCTGGCCGCGGATCCTGCCGCCGCGCACGTGAAAAATTTGGACGGCGGCTTCTAATTCATCGGAATTAAACGCAATCAGATCGGCATCGGTGCCATCGGCAAAGACAACCGCTTGTTGCTCCATAATCTTATCGATGGCCCCAAGGTCATCGCGCAACCTAGCCGCACGCTCAAATTCCAGGTTTTCGGCGGCAGCCTCCATGTCCTTAACCAGCTTGCGCCTAACACCCGCCGTGTTGCCGTTCATGAACGATACCAACTCATTGACGGTCTCGCGGTGTTCTTCCTTGCTTACCCGCCCGATACAGGGCGCATCGCACTTGCCGATATATCCCAAAAGGCACGGCCGCCCCAGCCGCTCATGCCGGTTATATACACCCTTTGAACAGGTGCGCATGGGAAAGACGCGGGTGAGCAGATCCAGGCTTTCGCGCACCGCCCATGCATGGGAATAGGGCCCGAAGTAGCGCACCCCCTTGCGGCGGGGGCCGCGGTAGAAAAAGGCGCGCGGGACAACCTCTCCCGCCGAGACAGCAAGCATGGGATACGTCTTGTCATCGCGGTACATGACGTTGAAGTGCGGGTCGAACCGCTTAATCCAGGTATATTCCAGCTGCAGGGCTTCAACTTCGCTGGCAACAACCGTCCATTCCACGGAGTTGGCGGTCAACACCATTTGCCGCGTGCGCGGGTGCAGCTGCGTGATGTCTTGGAAATAATTGGACAGGCGCGCCCGCAGGTTTTTGGCCTTGCCTACGTAGATGACGCGCTTGTTTTCATCGCGAAACTTATAAACGCCCGGCTCCGTCGGAATGGTTCCTGGGGCGGGGCGATAGGTGGTTGGATCTGCCAATGCTTAATCCTGCGGCATGTATTTGGCTTCCAGATCGCGGAAGTCACGGACTTTTGTGATCACGGTTTCTTTATCGCCGGACTGCAGCGCCCACACGGGCACGGCCTCAAATTCGGGCAGCTCGAGGCGGGCCATGCGCTGGCCGACGGGGAAGGATAGCCCGTAGACCACCTGCCACGGGTAAAAGCGCGTGCCGATGATATTGCGGACCTCTACCCCATCCTCATTGGCCTGCAGCCGCGGCCGGTTCAGCGCAATCCAGGACAAGATGGAAATGACTACGCCCACACCGGGGAAAGCGAATTTATCGATGGTGGTCACGTGCGCGCCGGTAAAAGAGATATCGAGAGTGACACCCATGAAAATATGGATGGCCATGACTAGGATGACCCAGCCGATGGCAATCTTGCGCAAAAACGGGGACTTGGCGGTATACTCCCACGGCTTCGACGTGGTCCGTGCGAAGGGATCCGCGCTGGTATAGGCCAATACCTCTGCATCGCTGAGAGAGCGGCGCGGGTGGGATTCATTCGAGGCTGCGGCCTCATTCATGTGCTTTACTCCTCCGGAAGTCCTGCCTGCCTTTAATCTGCGTTTAGTCTACGCAATTGCAGCGCGGTATCTAAAGCCGCAATCATGGATTCTGCGCCCTTGTTTTCTGCCGAGTCAGGAAAACCTGCGCGATCGATGGCCTGCTGCTGGTCGTTGACAGTCAAGACACCATTACCAATTGGCGTCGATTCATCCAAGGAGATGCGCGTTAGGGCTTGGGTAACAGAATCGCAGACATAATCGAAGTGCGGAGTGCCGCCGCGGATGACGCAACCCAAGGCAACGACGGCATCGAATTTTCGCGCGGCTGCCTGAACAACCACGCCCAATTCTAGGGAACCAACGACCCGGAATTCTGCGACTTCTGCCCCATTTGCACGGGCAGTCTCCACTGCCTGCTGGTGCAGCTGATCGCAGACCTCTTCGTTCCAAGTCGCGGTCACGACCGCGACGCGGAGGCCGCGCGCATCTACCTGCGCGATAGTGGGTAATCCTGCTTTACTCATTTACCTAATTCTCCTTCGTGCTGCGCGTCCCACTGTGCCACCTGCGGAAGATCGTGGCCCATGCGGTCGCGTTTGGTCCGCAGATACCGAATATTATCGGCGTTGGCGGCGATGGTAAGTGGGATATGTTGGCTGACTTCAATGCCGAATCCGGCGAGCCCTTCCCCCTTGTGCGGGTTATTGGTCAACAGTTGTGCCGATTCCACCCCAAGGTCCTTCAGGATCTGGCCCGCCACGGAATACTCCCGGGCATCTTCTGGCAGGCCTTGTTCCAAATTGGCGTCGACCGTATCCCAGCCCTCGTCCTGGAGCCGGTACGCCTGGAGCTTGTGCACCAATCCGATTCCGCGGCCTTCGTGGCCGCGCAGGTAAATTACTACCCCGCTGCCGGCTTCCTGCACCTTGCGCAGGGATTCTTGCAATTGAGGGCCACAGTCGCACCGGCGCGAGCCAAAGACATCGCCGGTAAGGCACTCAGAGTGCACGCGCACCACAATATCGCGGGCTCCGCGAAGCTGCGCGGGATCGCCGGCGATTAAGGCAATATGTTCTTGGCCGTCAAGGTCATGCCGGTAACCAATCGCGGTGAATTCGCCATACTCTGTGGGCAGGTGGGTTTCCACCGCGCGCTGGGTTTGCACCTCGTGGTGGCGGCGCCACTCAATAAGCTGCGCGATAGAGATCAGTGCGAGGCCGTGCTTATCGGCAAAACGGCGCAGTTCCGGCCCGCGGGCCATATCCGTCGGGTCTTCTTCTGATACGACTTCACACAGCACGCCGGCGGGACGAAGGCCTGCAAGGCGTGCCAAATCGACGGCGGCTTCCGTGTGCCCATCGCGCTTTAATACCCCGCCGGGTCGCGCGCGCAGGGGGACGACGTGGCCTGGCCGGGTGAAGTCGCTGGACCGAGTCGAAGCATCAGCCAAGCGGCGGATGGTTTCTGCGCGGGAGGCCGCAGAAATTCCGGTAGAGCCCGTTGCCGCATCCACGGTGACCGTATAAGCGGTCTGGCGCACGTCCTGATTCTGCGCCATCATCGGCGGCAAATCGAGCCGCTGGCAATCTTCCGGCATTAATGAGGCGCAGACATATCCGGAGGAATACCGCACCATAAACGCGACCAGTTCCGGGGTTGCCAGCTCCGCGGCAAAGATTAGATCCCCTTCGTTTTCCCGTCCTTCATCATCCATGACGATGACCGGCTTGCCGGCGGCAATCTCCGCAATGGCGTGATCGATGGCATCAAAATGGATGCTCTCTTCAGTCGCGAACATAACCTAGCAGTCTAGTCCTTTGCTTGAGCAATTCCGGATTCGGGGTGAAGCATCTTTTCTACGTACTTCGCCAGCACATCCACCTCGAGGTTTACGATATTGCCGGGCTGAGATTCTCCGTGCGTCGTCTCCCGCAAGGTGGTGGGAATAAGGGAGACCTCAAACCAGTCCTTACCTACGGCGCTGACCGTCAAAGACGTACCGTTGACCGCAATAGAGCCCTTTTCCACGACGTACTGGGTAAGCTCGCGGGGCAAGCTAAAGCGCAGCACGTCCCAGTGCTCCGAATGCTCGCGCGTGACCAACCGTGCCGTGCCATCGACATGGCCCTGCATAATGTGTCCACCCAGCCGCGTGGTGGGCAGTACTGCCGGCTCGACATTGACCCGCACGCCTTCTTCCAGCTGACCGAGTCCCGTCCGGTCCAAAGATTCTCGCATCACATCGGCGCAGAAAATATCCCCATCCAATTCCGCGATGGTAAGGCACACGCCATTGATGGCAATGGAATCCCCTAGGTGCGCGTCACTCACCGTCTGCGGTGCGCGGATGCTCAACCGCAGTGCATCCGCCTGCGGTTCTAGTGCGGCCACCGTTCCTAGCTCTTGTACTAGCCCTGTAAACAATGATTCCCCTTGTATTTATCTCTAAATTATCTAATCTTTTAACGCTCGTTCCGCGCCTCGTATTCTACGAGGACATCGGGCCCGAGGCTGGTGGTGCGCACGGTGGTAAAACGTGGGGCATCGGCAAGCGTGTGCGCCACCGCATTCGCCAGAACCCCGCGCCCCTGGCCTAACAGGATAGGGGCAATATACGCCGCGAGTGCATCCACGACACCGGCCTCGATGAAGCTCTGGGCCAGGCCCGCCCCGCCTTCAACCAAGACGTCGCGGGCGCCGCTGGCATAAAGCTCCTTCAGCGCGCCCTCGATGGTGTCATATTGTTCAAAACCCAGCCGCTGCAGGTGAGAGACCTTCTCACCCGCGGACTGGAGCTCGCGCTTGCCGATGACCACGCGGCGCGGCTGATGCTCGCGCAGACTCCCATCGCTAAAGCGCGCGGTAAGGGAGGGGTTATCGGCAAGCGCGGTGCCCGTGCCAATGATGATGGCATCGCGCCGCGCCCTATCGGCATGGACCCACTCGCGGGCCTTAGGCCCGGTGATCCACTGGCTCGTGCCATCGGCGGCAGCGGTAAACCCATCCAAAGTCTGGGCAAATTTCAGGGTGACGTGCGGGCGCTGCAGCTTTACCGCGCGCAACCAGGCATACACCGCGTCTTCGACGCCTTCCGGTGCGGTGAGCTCGCCCACCTCTACCCCGGCGGCGGCCAGGGCCTGCGCTCCCCCGCCTGCTAGGGGCGTGGGATCGGGATGCAGGTAGAACACGCGGGCAATTCCGGCATCGATAAGCGCCGTGGCGCAGGGATCCGTCCTGCCCGTATGTGCGCACGGCTCCAGGGTGACCACGGCCGTACCGCCGCGGGCTTTCTCGCCGGCCGCGCGCAGCGCCATGACTTCCGCGTGGGCGCCACCCACCGGCTGGGTCGCACCAATGCCCGCAACGGCGCCGGTTGCTGACAAAATCACCGCACCTACCGGTGGATTGGGGCTCGTGGTACCGCGCACCGCCGCACCGGCCTGCATGGCCTGGACCAATGCTTCGGACACGTTGGTTTCATCCATCGCGCCGGCCATTATGAACGCGCCGCAAGCGCGCGCAGTTCTTCCACCGCCTGCGCTGGATCTTCGCTTTTGAATACGGCCGATCCCGCCACGAAGGAATCGCATCCGGCCTCCGCTGCCAAGGCAATGGTATCCGGATCGATGCCGCCATCGATTTCAATGATGGTATCCAGGCCCTGCTGATCAATGCTTTCGCGCAGGGCGCGGACCTTATCCAGCATGTCGGGCATAAATTTCTGGCCGCCAAAACCTGGTTCTACGGACATGACCAGCACCTCATCGAAGTGATGCAGCTTGTCTAGCCACGGCTCAATGGGCGTATCCGGTTTGATGGAAAAGGCCGCACGCGCACCTAGGTCCCGGATCTTGTGGGCCAAGTCCACCGCGGCGACCTCATCCTCTACCGCCTCCACGTGAAAAATGATAGTGGTGGCACCGGCCTTGATGTAGGTCTCCACCCATTTCGCCGGCTCCTCAATCATCAGGTGCACGTCAAGCGGCTTATCCGTGGACTTTATCACCGTGGCCGTAATATCCGGGCCAAAGGAAAGGTTGGGGACAAAGTGGCCGTCCATGATGTCTACATGGATCCAATCAGCGTTGGAAATGGCCTCTAGTTGTTCACCCAACCGCGCGAAGTCAGCAGCCAAAATTGACGGAGAAATAAGTGGTGCAGGCATACCGTTAATTCTAGCTCCCTTCCTCATCGCCGCGCCGCAATACCGCCATGAACATGGCATCGGTGCCGTGGCGGTGCGGCCACATTTGAACGGATTTTTCTTTGCCCACATTGCCCATATCTGGGATAAATTCCCGCGCATCTAGCTCCTGTGCACCCAGCTTTTCTACCGCCTGGTCCACGATGGCGCGGGTTTCGCGCAGGTCCGGCGAACACGTGGAATACACCACCACCCCGCCAGGTCGCACGAGCTTTAAAGCAGAGGATAAGAGCTCGAATTGCAGTGTCGAAAGCTCGGCAATATCGGCCTCAGATTTCCGCCAGCGTGCCTCAGGGCGGCGCCGCAAAGCGCCCAGCCCTGAACACGGCGCGTCCACCAAGATGCGATCGAATCCCGAGCCCACCTGCGGGTTGCGGCCATCGGCCACGTGGACGGTCACCGGCAACCCCTGCACCGTCTTTTCAATCAGTTTCGCGCGGTGCGGCGATACTTCCACGGCATCAACGTGCGCGGACTCGATGCGCGCCAAGGCCCCCATCAGGGCCGCCTTGCCACCTGGCCCCGCACACAGGTCGAGCCAGCGGCCCTGGTCGGTACCGCTGACGGGCACCTCGCACACGGCGCGGGCGATAAGCTGCGAGCCTTCATCTTGTACCGCGGCCATGCCCTGCTGGACCGGTTCCAATTGGCCTGGGTCCCCGGAATCCATATACACCGCATAGGGCGAATAGGTACCTTCTTCATTTCCGGTAATCAGCGCCAATTCCTCGGCGGAAATTTCGCCTGGACGTGCCACCAAATGCACGCTCGGTCGCTCGGAATCCGCTTCTAAGGCAGCGGGCAATTCTTCGGGGCCAACAACGCGGGCAAAAGACTCCGCGATCCACGTTGGGTGGGCATGCCTAAAGGCCAGGCCTGCAATCTCGCCTTCTGGGGCCAGCCGCTTGAGCCACTCATTCGGCGGCGTGCGGGTAATGGTGCGCAAGATGCCATTGGCGAATCCTTTAGCTTTTTCTTCCCCACCCGCCACGACGAGCCGGACGGAGGTATCTACCGCCGCGTGGGGTTCTACGCGCGTATACAGCACCTGGTAGGTGCCCAGGCGCAGGGCATCGATGACCACCGGCGAGATTGACTCAAGCTCGCGCGAAGAACACTGCGCGATCACCGCATCGAGCACACCCAAGGTGCGCAGGGTGCCATAGGTAATCTCCGTGGCGAATGCGGCATCGCGGCCAGAAAGCTTTTGCTTGCGCAGCGCCTTGGGCAAGACGAGGTTGGCAAACGCATCTTCTTCGCTTACCCGGCGCACCACTTCGAAGGCGACGGCGCGGGCCGGATCCACACCCTGGTCGATGGCGGCCTGCACCAGTGTTTTCCCCGCGCCCGTGTTCTTTGTGCCCGCATTCCGATTACCTCGGTTTCCTCGGTTATCCCGGTGGTCGCGGTTGCGCTGGTCCTGCATGCCGCGACCACGCTGTGCGGATCCACGCTGAGCTTGGCCGCGATTGTCTTGGCCACGCTGCGCATTGCCTCGCTGCCCACCGCCGCGTTGGGGCGCGCCGTTCTTGCCGTGTTGTTTAGCCTCCGGCGCCTTGTCGCCGGACTTACTGCGGGAGCGGAATCCACCAGTCACTGGAACCTCACCTCTGCGTTCCTTCCTAATCCACGCGCCCAATCGGCGGCATTCATCATCTTTTTGCCCGGTGGCTGAATCCTATCCAGCTGCACCGGTTGCGTCGCGGTCCCGATATACACCGCGTCCTTGCTAATCAGCGCCTCGCCCGGCTGCAGCTGCTTGCCGATGCCCTCGTTAAGGCGAACCGGGCCGAGCTTGAGGCGGGCATCGTCAAGCAGCGTCCATGCGCCCGGGCCCGGGGTGTGGGCGCGGATATGCCGGTCAATGGCAAAGGCTGGCTGCGCCCAGTCGATGCGCGCTGCCGCGGTAGAGATTTTCGGCGCATAGGTGGCCTCTCCTTTTTGGGCCTGCGGCTCCAGCGTGCCGGCCTCGAGCCCATCCATGGTGGCTACTAGGAGATCTGCCCCGGAATACGCGAGCCGGGTGAGCAGATCGTCTGCGGTATCCGTCCCAGTGATGCCTTCTGTGACCGTGCCGAATACCGGGCCTGTATCCAGGCCTTCTTCGATCCGGAAGGTGGATGCGCCGGTGATATCATCGCCTGCCGCGATAGCCGCTTGTACCGGTGCCGCGCCACGCCAGGCGGGAAGGAGGGAAAAGTGCAGGTTGACCCAACCATGGCGCGCGACATCCAAGAGATCCTTGCTAATGAGATTGCCATAGGCCACCACCGGGATGGCCTCTGGCTGCAGCTCGGCCAAGCGCTGGCGCAGGTTATCGCCATCTTCCGTGCCAGGCCGCAGCGTGGATGGGGTCAGCACCTCGATGCCGTGCTCTTGCGCCAGGGCCTTTACCGGGCTCGGGTGAAGGCTGCGCCCCCTGCCCTTCTTCGCATCGGGCCGGGTAATGACCGCTACCACTTCGTGACTGGAGGCAAGCAATTTCTCCAATGCCACCACCGCCGGCTCTGGGGTGCCGGCAAAAATAATCCGCATACTGGATGAGTCTCCTCGAGGTCTCGGGTGAAAATTCTAGGGTACAACGAGCCTGCCTGCGTTGCCGAAGCTCGCCTACCCCGCGCTATTAAACCAATCGGCTTCGCGGATGGTACGCATGGCGGCCTTGCGGTCGGCATCGCCAAGCCGGCGCAGGAATAACACTCCATCCAGGTGATCGGTTTCATGCTGAATGCAGCGGGCCAAAAGGCCGGAGGCCACCATTCCCACCGGCCTGCCTTCTGCATCGCGCCCAGAGACAAATACCCGGTTGTGCCGCGGCGTATCGGCGCGAATCCCAGGAATGGATAGGCAGCCTTCGCCAGTCTGCATGTCCTCTCCCAAAGACGTCCACACGGGGTTAATCAGAGCCCCGCGCAACCCGGTCTGCGTATGCGAGCAGTCATAGACAAAGATGCGCTTGAGTATGCCCACTTGATTCGCCGCCAGCCCTACCCCACCGGCAGCATCCATGGTCTCCAGCATGTTTTGCGCCAAAGTGCGAAGACCAGAGTCAAAGGTAGTAATCTCTTCTGCCCGCGTACTCAGTACGGGATCCCCGTAGAGCCTGATGTCTAATTCCGCCACTGAATCTTCCCTTTCTCATGTACTGCCTATTCGCCTAAGTTTATGCGCACTTCTAACCCACGTGAATGGGATCGACCATGATGCGTAGTGGCAATTCATCCTTCCGGGCGCTGCGCGCCGCATTAGCCTTGCGCAATGCGCGCCCAAGCTGCGATCGCGGCCCCAGCGGGGCGCGAACCACCAAGCGTTGCGGTGGGCCAAAGCGGTCCGCATCGTATTCCCCGGGAAGGCTGTCCCCTGGCGGGAGCGGAACCGGGCCTAAGACCTCGGCGTGCTCTGGCAGATCGACCAGCTTCTCGAAGGAATCCAGTGCCGCGTCCGCCCCATCAATGGCGGCAAAGTGCACGGCTGGTGGAAAGCGCACCTCGCGCCGGGCACGCAATTCTTCTGCAGCGGCCGCGACCATGTCCCAGCTCATGAAGTGGCGCACGACGGGAAGTTCCGGATCCGCGGCGATGATGACGCGCCCGCCCTTGAAATGCGGCCTGACCATGGTGGCCGCCTGCGCCCATTTGGCCAGGCAGTCCTCGGTGGCGCGCAAATCCTGCCGATTCAATAAGGTGCCTGCATCCAATAAGAGGGCCGCGCCATAGGCGCCGCCTTTCACCCGCGGCTCAGCGCCCGGGGTAGCAATCACTAATGCAGGGGCATTCTCAATTGAGCCCACAACCTTATTGCCGCCGGAGACCACAACGGATGTATTGGGAAAGGCCCGCCCCAATTCCTCCGCGGTGCGTTCGGAGCCTAAAACGATGGCGCGCAGCCGCGGCGAACCGCACTCGGTACAGCGGTGATTGGTGGCAATGCGCCCACACCAGCGGCAGGTAGGCATGACCGCCTCCTCGCTTGAGCGCTCGGAGCTCGGAGGCAACCCCAATGGCCCGTTGCAGTGGCGGCACCGCGCAGGAGAATGGCACTTTCCACAAGCCAAAGTAGGCGCATACCCCTTGCGCGGGACCTGCACAAGCACCGGTTCACCGCGGTCGAGGGCCTGCTGCGCTGCCTGAAAGGCCGGCGCTTGCACAGAGGTCGTACCGCCCTCCAAATCCCGGGAAATGGACAGCCCGTAGGCACCAATGGCCAAAATATCGGGCCGGCGTGCCTCTATGGTTGAGCTACTCGGCACGAGGTCGTGTGCCCACCCAGAGTCCACCAATAATTGAGTTTCTGCCGTACGCGAATGGTTGGCCGCAATGAAGCTGCAATTTTCGAATGCAGAGCGGGTGGTAAGCACCTCCCGGGCGTGGACGTAGGGCTTGATATTGTCTACCAAGTTATCGTTGCCGTCATCAAAAATGACGGCTAGTTGCAGGTTGTCCACGGGAGTAAAAGCCGCCGAGCGCGTACCAATGACTATTCGCGCCTGGCCCACCAAGGCCGAAAGGTAGCGGCGATAGCGCGCTTGCGGTCCCATACTATTGGTGAGCACCGTGATTTGTTTCGGCCCCACGACAGCGCGCAGGGCGTTTTCCAAGGAGTCGATTACCTTTTGGTCTGGGACGACGATAAGGACACCTCCCCCGCCCAAGGCGACCTTGGCAGCTAAGGCCGCGAGTGCATCTTCCCATTCATCGCCGGGAGCGATTTGCCATGCGGCGCGGGCTAATTTCCCGTCCAAGATGGAATCAACAAATGTTTCACCATGCTGATAGGCAGACCACCCTGATAAATCGGGCTCGCTGGCTGCGCCGAGGTCTTCCCACGGGGTATCCAAATCCGCTTCTTCCGCCTTCGCATGCCGCGGTGGAATGGCAGAGCGAATGATATCGGAGCAGATTCCGCCATAGCGATCCGCAAGGGCTTCTACCAGCCGGGACAGCTGCGGTGGGTAGACCTGAAATGGCGAGATGACTCGCTCAATAAAACGCAGCTGCCCACCGAAGTCGGAATCATGCTTGCGCTCGACGATGATCGCATCCACCAAGCGCCCATTGAACCGAATGCGTACCTTCACCCCGGCTTGGGCACTATCGGATTCAGCCTCATCTACCAGGTAATCAAATCCCCGATCGAGGTGGGCAATCCCTAAAAGAGGCAACACCCGCGCGACCGGTTTCCGGGCGGCGGGTGTTTTCTTAGGCATAAGCCCACATTCTACAGACCTGCGGCAGCGCGCAATTCCTCCACGCGGTCCAACTGCTCCCAAGGCAGGTCAACGTCGGTGCGACCGAAGTGACCGTAGGCGGCGGTCTGGCCGTAAATAGGACGCAGCAGATCCAATTCGCGGATGATGGCGGCTGGGCGAAGGTCGAAGACCTTATTAACGGCAGCCTGGATGTGCTCATCGGTCAGGTTCTGCTTCGCGGTACCGAAGGTCTCGACGTATAGGCCGACCGGCTTGGCGCGACCGATGGCATAGGCCACCTGCACCTCTGCGCGGTCAGCCAGGCCTGCGGCGACGATATTCTTAGCCACCCAACGCATGGCGTAGGCCGCAGAGCGGTCCACCTTGCTGGGGTCCTTGCCGGAGAAAGCACCGCCGCCGTGGCGGGCCATGCCACCGTAGGTATCCACGATGATCTTGCGCCCGGTAAGGCCTGCATCACCCATCGGGCCACCCAAAATGAAGGAGCCGGAAGGGTTGACCAAGAGGTTGGTGTCCTCGGTGTAGTACTTATCAAGGCCTGCGTCCTTGATAACCCATTCCAACACCTCGCTGCGCAGGTGGGTTTCTAGCCACTGACTATCTACCTCAGGATCGTGCTGGGTAGAAATAACGACCGTATCCAGGTGAGACGGCTCATTGTTCTCGGTATATGCGAAGGTCACCTGGGTCTTGCCATCCGGGCGCAGGTGGTCCACAATACCCTCTTTGCGCACCTGGGTCAGGCGGCGGGACAGGCGGTGCGCCAAGGCGATGGGCAATGGCATGTACTCCGCGGTTTCATTCGAAGCATAACCAAACATCAGGCCCTGGTCGCCGGCGCCGGCGGTGTCATTTTCTTCGTCATAATCCGCGCCCTGATCGCGTGCCTCGGTGGAGGTATCCACGCCAGCACCGATTTCCTGCGACTGCTCGCCGATGGCGATATTAACGCCACAGGTATTGCCATCGAAGCCCACATCGGAAGAGGTAAAGCCGATGGACTTCAGGGTCTCGCGCACGAGAGCCGGGATTTCCACGTAGGCATTGGTGCGAACTTCGCCCACGACGTGTACTTGGCCGGTGGTGACCAGGGTTTCCACGGCGACGCGGGACTCCGGATCCTTATCTAAAAGCGCATCCAAGATGGCATCCGAGATGGCGTCACAAATCTTGTCTGGGTGCCCCTCAGTAACGGACTCGCTTGTAAAAAGACGAGCTTCCACTGCAGCGTTATCAGTCACAAAAACTTCCTTTGATTATTACGTATTCGATACCGAGGCATTCTGCCCCCTACCAATCATATGGCCACCCTAGACCAAGCGGTCTATAAACGCAATATTTAATTTCCCGGTTCAATCATTTCATTCACGACGCCGAGAATCTGCGCCGCGACGACCTGCTTAGATCCATGCTCTACGCGCTGCGGTTCCACATTCCGCCGCAGGATCCACCCCTCGCTACTTTCCTGGCCAAAGGTCACGCCGCGGCCGACCTCATTGGCCATCAGTACGTCACAACCCTTGCGCGCAAACTTTTCTTGGGCATACTCCAGTGCCGAAGAATCAGCATCTCCCGTCTCCGCCGCAAAGCCAACGATGACGCAGTTTTCCGGCACCTCGCCCTCTTCGCGCGCGGCCACGAGAGACTTCAAAATATCTGGATTTTCCGCCATCTCCAGCGCGGCAAGCGCATCATCCGCTTTGCCCTTTTTCATCTTGGACTCTGCCACATTGGCGGGCCGGTAGTCCGCGACCGCCGCGGCCATGATGACGATATCGGCATCGCGGGATTCCTCGCGCATCGCGCTTTCTAGGTCTTGTGCGGACACGATGTCCCGGATTGTAGCCCCGCTCGGTAACGGCAACTCCGCGATATTGCCCGCCACAATCGTGACATCTGCGCCCTTGTGCGCGGCCACCTCTGCCAGCGCAAACCCCTGCCTGCCGGAGGAACGGTTTCCTAAATAGCGCACCGGATCCAATTCCTCTTGGGTGCCACCGGCAGAAATGACCACCTTCAGCCCCGCCCAGCTGTGATCGATATGAAAACCCGCGAGCTCGGTGCGCGCGATGGCGGCAATCTGTTCTGGATCCGGCAGCCTGCCTGCGCCCGTATCCTTACCCGTAAGGCGCCCGTGCGCTGGTTCCATGACGGTAATTCCGCGGCGGCGCAGGAGCTTTACGTTGTGTTGCGTCGCTGGGTTATTCCACATCTCGGTGTGCATGGCGGGCGCCACGATGATGGGACACGTTGCCACCAGCACGGTCGCGGTCAACAAGTCATCTGCGCGTCCCGCAGCCAAACGGGCAATGAGGTCAGCCGTGGCAGGGGCGATGACCACAGCATCGGCCTCCTGCCCTACAGCTACGTGTTGAACGTCCTCTACCGCCTCAAAAACACTGGTTGAGACAGGGTTTCCGGATAATGCCTCAAAAGTGGCGGCACCTACGAAGTTCAATGCGCTTACTGTAGGAACGACGCGGACATTATCGCCATGTTCTTTGAAATTGCGCACCAAGTGGCAGGCCTTATACGCGGCGATGCCACCGGCAACGCCAAGCACGATATTGCGAGGAGATTTTGAAACAGTCACATCGCACAATCGTACCGTGCAGGCATGACAAGAGCCCCGCCCGGCCACCACGTTAGTTCCACAGAAGTGAAACCAAGTGGGCTTGGCCGGACGGGGCTGAAATGAGGCACAAGGTGCGCACGCGAAAGCGAGCGCTACTTACTTGCCTTCCTCGTGGTCCAACAGACCTGCGTCGATTTCGCGCAGCGCGATGGACAGTGGCTTCTCGCCGGGCTCTGGGTTAACCAGCGGGCCCACGAACTCAAAGACGCCTTCATCTTGCTCTTGGTAGTAGCTATTGATCTGGCGCGCACGCTTGGCAGCGAAAATTACCAAGGCGTACTTGGAAGAAACCTTGTCCAACAGCTCATCGATTGGCGGGTCCGTAATGCCAATCGGGTCATCAAATACCGGTTCCGACTTTGCGGATTCAGTGTTAGAAGGGGTGGTCACGTTAGTCACATGCACCTTTACATTGGTTGAAGATGGTCAAAAGAAGAATCTATCCTCGCAGGATATCACTAATGGCGGCCACTGCCTCATCTAGGTTTTCATTGACCACAACGTGATCAAACTCATCCTGTGCAGCTAGTTCCTCATATGCAGTGTGCAACCTACGATCGATGACGTCTTGTGGTTCGGTACCGCGACCGGTCAGGCGCTCTACCAACACCTCCCAGGAAGGAGGGGCCAAGAAGACCAAGTCCGCTTCCGGAAGGGCCTTCCGGACGCTACGCGCACCGGCCAGGTCAACCTCGACGAGAACCGGGCGCCCTGCTTCCAAAGCCTCTTCTACGGGACGGGCAGGTGTTCCAGAACGCTGCAATCCGCCGTGAATATCTGCCCATTCGAGCATCTCACCGGCATCAATGCGTTCTTGAAAAGCCTCAGGGGTGACGAAGAAATAATCCACGCCGTCTTTTTCCCCGGGGCGGGGCTGGCGCGTAGTCATAGACACGCTGAAATACAGCCCCTCGACGTCATGCCGTAGACGCGACACTACGGTGGATTTACCCACTGCGGAGGGACCCGCCAACACGACGAGGCGACCGCGAGCAGTTGCGTCAGCCATGGACGTGATTATTCGTCGTCGTAACCGAAGCGCTCAAGAAGAGCACGACGCTGGCGCTCACCCAGACCGCGCAGGCGGCGGGTCTGTGCAATCTCCAGATCTTCCATGATTTCCTTGGCCTTGACCTTGCCAACCTTAGGCAGAGCCTCGAGGATTGCAGAAACCTTGGTCTTGCCGATGATCTCATCGGTCTCAGCCTTTTCCAGCACGTCCTTCAGGTCGGTCTCGCCGCGCTTAAGCGCAGCCTTGAGCTCAGCGCGAGCCTTGCGGGCCTCAGCGGCCTTTGCGAGAGCTTCCTTACGCTGCTCATCAGTCAACTTTGGAAGGGCCACGAGTTTCCTCCGATTCATTAGATTGGTTCTATTACTTCTGGCACTGGGTACCAGATTCCGGTTGCCAAACGCGATGGAAATACCGCGGAAAGTTACCCTGAACCTTCGAGCACACCGACTTCTGATTATCCTAGCACCGCTAGTGACACGATGACGATAGGCGACCCAGATGGGCCACTCGTTTTAGCACGTCAACGCACATGCTTAGACCAAAATACCAGGTAAACGGCGCGGCCGTTAATCGACCCCGCCGCGTGTTCTAATCCCGGAATTGGTCTGCGGTATCGATCACGGCTTTGCGCAGGTCATCGACCTGAGGACCGCGTTGTAGGACGGCGCGCGAGACATTCGCAAAGCCCAGCTGCGGGCACTCAGACACAATGGCGTGCACCTGCGCGGGACCCGCCCCCTGGGCACCAACGCCGGGAAGCAGCACCGGGCCATTAAGCGAGTCCAATCGGGGCGGATTATCCACGGTCGCACCCACCACAACGCCCACGCTTCCAGCAACACCGGCCTCTTGCTCCGAGGCATTGAAGGCGGCGCACTCGTCGACGACCGCCTGGGCAATCGAGTCCGCAGTGCCTGCAGGCACTGCCTGAATGGCTCGCGCCTCCGGATTAGAGGTAGCCGCGAGGACGAATACACCGCGGTTGTTTTCTTGCGCCGTGGCAATAGCCGCGCCCAGCGCCCCAACGCCAAGGTAAGGCGAAAGTGTCACCGAGTCAGCGCGCAGGGGCGAGGTCTCCCCTAGCCAAGCATCGCCATAGCCTTCCATGGTGGAGCCGATATCGCCGCGCTTGGCATCCGCCACCGTCAGACATCCTGCCTCGCGCAAACCGGCCAGCGTTTCTTCCAAGACCGCAAAGCCTGCGGCGCCGAAGCGCTCGAAGAAAGCCACCTGTGGTTTTACCAAGGCTGCGGAATCCGCGAATGCCTCGACGCAGCGCATGCTGAAGGTGCGAAGGCCTTCTGGTGAATTATCCAGCCCCCATTGCTCTAAGAGGTACGGGTGCGGGTCGATGCCTACACACAGGCGCCCGCGTTCGCGGCCGGCGTCTACCAGGCGCTGGCCAAAGGATTTAGTTGCGTGGTCCATGCTCAAGCTCCTGAAGTGCGCGGACCTGCAAATCACCCTGGCGCAGCGCTTCGATGCCCTGCACCGCCGCCGTCACGCCTTGAACCACCGTGACCAGTGGCAGCCCCATGTGCACCGCTGCGGCGCGGATATCGTAGCCGTCGTGACGGGAACCGGCGGAGCCTGCTGGCGTATTGAGGATCCAATCCACCTCGCCGTTGAGGATCTTGTCCACGATGGACTCTTCGCCGTCCTTGGCCTCAGAGACCTTGACGGCGACCTCACACTCGATGCCATTGCGGCGCAGCATCTGCGCGGTACCCGCAGTAGCGATGATGTTGTAGCCCATCGTGGCCAAGCGCTGGATGGGGAAAATCAGCGTGCGCTTATCCCGGTTGGCGACGGAGACGAAGACCGTGCCTTCAATCGGCGGACGAGCAAACGCGGAGATTTCCGCCTTAGCAAAGGCCGCACCGAAGTTGGTGGCCAAGCCCATGACCTCACCGGTGGACTTCATCTCGGGCGACAGCAAGGAATCGAGCAGGCTGCCATCTGGGCGGCGGAAACGGTTGAAGGGCAAGACCGCTTCCTTGACCGCAATCGGGTGATCAAGTGGCAAGGAACCGCCATCGTAGGACGATGGAATAAGTCCTTCTTCTCGCAGTTCCGCGATGGTGGATCCCATCATGATGCGGGCGGCGGCCTTTGCTAGCGGCACGCCGGTCGCCTTTGAGACGAACGGAACGGTGCGCGAGGCGCGCGGGTTGGCCTCGATGACATAAAGGATGTCGTCCTTCAAGGCGAACTGGACATTCATCAGGCCCTTGACGCCGATTCCCTCGGCCAAACGGCGCGTGGACTCGCGCACATTCTCGATGTCCTCTGGGCCCAGCGTCATCGGCGGCAGAGCGCAGGAGGAGTCACCGGAGTGAACGCCAGCCTCCTCGATGTGCTCCATCACGCCGCCGAGGTAGACCTCGTTGCCATCGCACAGGGCATCGACGTCGATCTCAATGGCCGAGTCCAAAAAGCGGTCCACCAGGACTGGATGGTCTGGGGAAAGCTCGGTGGCGCGCTCGATATAGTTCTCCAGCGACCGCTCATCGTAAACAATTTCCATGCCGCTGCCGCCCAATACGTAGGAAGGACGAACCAGGACTGGATAACCGATGGAGGCTGCTACCTTCCGGGCCTCCTCGAAGGAGGTGGCGGTGCCGAATTGCGGTGCGGCAAGCCCACCGGCTTCCAGAACCTTGCCGAATTCGCCGCGGTCCTCGGCAGAGTCGATGGCAGCAGGGCTGGTGCCCACCACCGGCACGCCGGCGGCATCGAGGCGCTCTGCCAAGCCCAGCGGGGTCTGGCCGCCCAGCTGCACCAGCACGCCGGCGACCTCGCCGGAGGCTGCCTCTGCGTGGTAGACCTCCATGACATCTTCGAAGGTCAGCGGCTCGAAGTACAGGCGGTCAGCGGTGTCATAGTCCGTCGATACCGTCTCCGGGTTGCAGTTGACCATCACGGTCTCATAGCCCTTGCGAGAAAGCTCAAGGGCGGCGTGTACGCAGGAGTAGTCAAATTCGATGCCCTGGCCAATGCGGTTCGGGCCAGAGCCCAAGATGATGACCTTGCCCTTCGAGCCTTCCGGCGCTGGGTGCACCTCGGTTTCGGCATCGGGGTCCAGCTCATAGGAGCTGTAGTGGTACGGCGTTTGCGCCTCAAACTCGCCGGCACACGTATCGACGGTCTTGAAGACGGGGCGGATGCCCATGCGCCAGCGCAGGCTGCGCACGCCATCCTCGCCGTTGAACTCGGGGCGCAGGACGGCAATTTGGGCATCGGAAAGCCCAAAGACCTTGGCCTCGCGCAGGAGTTGCTCGGTGAGCACGGGGGCATCGACAAGCTCCTGGCGGAATTTCACCAGGCCCTCGAGCTCCGCAATGAACCATGGATCCACGCCGGAGGCTTCGTGGACCTCATCCACCGAGGCGCCGAGGCGCAGGGCCAGCTCGATATCGTACATGCGGCCCTCAGTGGGGCGCTCGAGGTCCTTGAGCACCGCCTGCACGTCGGTGGCGCGCTCGCCCGCGAAATACTCATCGGGCTTGGTCCAGAAACCATTGGGCTTGTTTTCCAGCGACCGCATGACCTTATTCAGGCCAGAGATATAGTTGCGGCCGATGCCCATGGCTTCGCCCACAGATTTCATCGTGGTGGTCAAGGTGTCATCGGAGCCGGGGAACTTCTCAAAGGCAAAGCGGGGCGCCTTGACGATGACATAGTCCAAAGTCGGCTCGAAGGCCGCTTGGGTTTCGCCGGTGATGTCATTTTGCACCTCGTCCAAGGTGTAGCCGATGGCCAACTTCGCGGCCAGCTTGGCAATGGGGAAACCCGTTGCCTTGGAGGCCAGCGCCGAGGAGCGGGATACGCGCGGGTTCATCTCGATGACGATGATGCGGCCATCATCTGGGTTCAAGGCGAACTGGATATTGCAGCCGCCGGTATCGACGCCAACCTCGCGGATGATGTCGATGCCCAAATCGCGCATCTTCTGGTACTCGCGGTCCGTCAGCGTCAGCGCCGGAGCCACGGTAACGGAGTCACCGGTGTGCACGCCCAAGGCATCGACGTTTTCGATAGAGGCCACGACGACCACGTTGTCGTCGCCATCGCGCATGAGCTCGAGCTCGTGTTCTTTCCAGCCGAGGATGGATTCCTCGATGAGCACATTAGCCTCGGGCGAGGCCGCAAGCCCGCCGCCGGCGATGCGCTCAAGGTCCTCGTTATTGAAGGCTAGGCCGGAACCCAGTCCACCCATGGTAAACGACGGGCGCACCACGACGGGCAGGCCGAGCTTGTCGACGGTCTCGTGGACCTCGTCCATGTTGTGGCACACCGCCGAGCGAGCGGATTCTCCGCCTACAGAGGCCACGATGTCCTTAAACTTTTGGCGGTCCTCGCCGCGCTCGATGGCATCGATATCGGCGCCGATGAGCTCGATATCGTACTTATCCAAAATTCCCTGGCGGTCTAGCTGCACCGCAGCGTTGAGCGCGGTTTGCCCGCCCAAGGTGGCCAGGACGGCGTCGATGGGGTGGCCTTCCTCTGCCTCCTTGACCAGGATCTTTTCGATGTACTCCGGCTCGATGGGCTCGACGTAGGTGTGGTCGGCGAATTCCGGATCCGTCATGATGGTCGCGGGGTTCGAGTTCACCAGGGTCACGCGCAGGCCCTCGTCCTTGAGGACGCGGCAGGCCTGGGTTCCGGAGTAGTCGAACTCGCAAGCCTGGCCGATGACGATGGGCCCGGAGCCGATGACCAGGACGTGATTAATGTCAGTGCGCTTAGGCATAATATTTTCTTCCTTTTCCTGGGTGACTACTTATTCGGGGTGTGGTTGGCCATGAGCTCTAAGAATTGATCAAAGAGCGGGTTGGCATCGTGCGGGCCGGCGGCGGATTCCGGGTGGTACTGCACCGAGAAGGCCATGCCATTGCGCAGGGCGACGCCCTCGACCGTGTCATCGTTCAAGCAGATGTGCGTGATGTGGGCCGGGCCGAAGTCCGAGGCGAATTCGGCATCTTCATCGGCCAGGTCGTAGTTATCTGGGGCTTGCAGCGCGAAGCCGTGGTTTTGGGAGGTGATATCGATTTTGCCGGTGAGCATGTTGCGTACTGGGACGTTGATGCCGCGGTGGCCGAACTTCATCTTGTAGGTGGATAGGCCAAGCGCGCGCCCGAGCAGCTGGTTGCCAAAGCAGATGCCGAAGAACGGGATTTTCGCCTCAAGTACCTTCTTAATGGTGGCAACTGTGTCGTCGGCGGTGGCCGGGTCACCCGGGCCGTTGGAGACGAAGACGCCATCCGGGTTATAGGACTGAACTTCTGCAAAGGTGGTGGTAGACGGCACCACGATGGTCTCGATACCGCGCTGGGAAAGGTAGCGCGGCGTTGCGGATTTCACGCCCATGTCAAAGGCGACGATGGTGTATTTCTTCTCTCCCTTGGCCTCTACAACGTAGGGCTTGTCGGTAGATACCTCGGCGGCAAGGTCCGCGCCCTCCATGGAGGATTGGCCCTTTACCTCCTCGAGTAGTTCCTCGACGGGCCGGGTGGCAGCCTCGCCCGAGAACAGGCCCGCGGAGATGGAACCGTAGTTGCGCAGGTGGCGCACCAGGGTGCGGGTATCGATGCCGCGGATGCCGATGACCCCTTGCGCCTGCATTTCTTCGCTCAAGCTGCGCTCGGCGCGCCAGCTGGATACGCGGCGGGACAGATCGCGGATAACCAGGCCTGCGACCCAAATATTATTGCCGTGGGACTCGTTATCCTCATCGTTCCAGCCGGTATTGCCAATATGCGGGGCGGCGGAGACGACGATCTGGCGGTGGTAGGACGGGTCCGTCATCGTTTCTTGATACCCGGTCATCGCGGTGGTAAATACGGCCTCGCCGAGGGTGGTGCCGGTAGCGCCGAAGCCGTAGCCACGGAAGGTACGCCCATCCGCAAGGACGAGGATTGCTGGGGTTTTATCAGTCACGTCGTGGCCTTTCTGTGCCTTGATTGGGTGCTGTGTGCAAGGTTAGTCATGGGTAGCGGCGTTCAGATCGAACGTTACCGAGCCGCGCAAGATGGTGTGGGTAACCCGCGCACCAAATTCCTCGCCCGCATAGGGGTTGTTCTGGGACTTGGATGCAAGCTGCGCGGAATCGGATACCCAGTGATGTTGTGGGTCAACGATGGTTAAGTTGGCAGGCTCCCCCACTTCCAAGGGGCGACCGTGGCCTGGCAGGCGCGTGATCTCAGCGGGGCGCTCGGACATGACGCGGGCGATAAAGCGCCAGTCCGCCAGGCCGGTTTCCACAAAGAGCTTGGCGATGACCGCCAGCGAGGATTCCAACCCCAGCATGCCGGGGCGCGCGTTTTCGAATTCCACGCACTTGTCTTCGGAGCCATGCGGCGCGTGGTCGGTGGCGACGCAGTCAATGGTGCCATCGAGCAGCGCCTGGCGCAGCGCCTCCGTATCGCGCTGTTCGCGCAGCGGCGGGTTCACGCGGAAGAGGCCGTCATAGGTGCGCAGTTTGTCATCGGTCATCAGCAGGTGGTGCGGGGTGACCTCTGCGGTGAGCGGAATATCGTGTTCCTTTGCCCACTGCAACAGTTCCACTGTGCCCTGTGTGGAGGCGTGGCAGATGTGCACGCGGTTGCCGTAATCGCGCGCCAGCAGGGCATCGCGGGCGACGATGGATTCCTCTGCCACGCGCGGCCAACCGCGCAGGCCCAACCGGGCGGCGTTTTCGCCCTCGTGGGCAGAAGACCCGCCGGTCATGCGGTCATCTTCGGCGTGCTGGGCCAGCAGCACGTCCATGCCCTTGGCGTATTCCAGCGCGCGGCGCATCAGCTGCGGGTTTTGCACGCATTTGCCGTCATCAGAGAACATGCGCACCTTGGCATCGCTGCGCGCCATCATGCCGAACTCGGTCAAGGACTTGCCTTCTAGGCCCTTGGTGATGGAGCCGACCGGGTGGACATCGCAAAGCCCCAGTGCCTGGGACTTTGCCCACACGGATTCGGCGATGATCGGCTGGTCCGTGACCGGCGTGGTATTGGCCATGGTAAAGACCGCGGTAAACCCGCCCTTGGCCGCGGCTTTGGAACCGGACTCGATGGTCTCGGTGTCCTCGCGGCCTGGCTCGCGCAGGTGCACGTGCATATCAACCAGGCCAGGCAGCAGCACGTTGCCGTCGCCCTCGATGGTCTCGGCGCCCTCTGCCTTCACCTCGGGCCCGATGGAGTCAATAACCCCACCGCGAACGAGGACGTTGGTGGGCTCGCCTTCCCCGTAGAGGCGAATATTTTTAATCAGTAGAGGGTTCTCGGCCGGTGCGGACAGCCGGCCGGTAGCTGGGTACGTAGTCATTTTCTCTCCCTTTTACGTGGCTTATGCTCTGCCCGATTTAAATCCCGGCGTTATCGCCATTGGTCAGCAGCGTAAAAAGCACTGCCATGCGCATGTGGACACCGTTGTTGACCTGCTGCAATACCGTAGTTTTATCCATATCGGCCACGGCGTAGTTGATCTCCATGCCGCGCAGCATGGGACCTGGGTGCATGACGATCGCATCCTTGTGCAGCGCCGCAGCGCGCTGTTGCGATAGCCCGAATAGCTGCGCGTACTCGCGGTGGGACGGGAAGAAGCCGCCGTCCATGCGCTCTTGCTGCACGCGCAGCATCATCACGACATCGGCATCTGCAAGCTCTGCATCAAAGTCATAGGACACGCGCACCGGCCACTTGTCCACGCCCCAAGGCATCAAGGTCGCAGGCCCCACGAGGGTGACCTCCGCGCCCAAGGTGTGCAAGAGATCCACGTTGGAACGCACGACGCGCGAGTGCAGGCAATCGCCCACAATCTTTACCTTCAGGCCCTCGAAGCCATGATCGCCGCGCAGGCCTAGGCGCTGGCGCATCGTAACGGCATCAAGCAGCGCTTGCGTCGGGTGCTGATGCGCACCGTCACCGGCATTGATGACGGCGGGGCCATGCCCATCTGGGTCCACCCACTGGGCCAGCTGTTGCGGCGCGCCGGAAGACGGGTGGCGCATGATGATGGCATCGGCGCCGATGGCCGCCAGCGTCAAGCCCGTATCCTTCAGGGATTCGCCCTTTTTCACAGAGGAGGTCGACGCCGAAAGGTTGATAACATCAGCGGACATCCACTTGCCGGCCGTTTCAAAAGACGAGCGCGTGCGCGTGGAGTTTTCATAAAAGAGCGTATAAATCGTGCGCCCGCGCAGCGTCGGCAGTTTTTTGACCTCGCGGCCATCGAGCGCCTCGCGGAAGCGATCGGCCTCATCCAAAAGGCCGATGATTTCTGCGCGGGATAGTTCCGCGCTATCAATGAGGTGTTTCATGAGTGCGTTCCCCTTATCTGCGCGGTATCGCCCGCGGAAGTAGAGCGGGTGAGAACAACGGCATCGCGGTCATCGATATCTTGGATATATACGGAGACATCTTCTTCCCGCGCCGTGGGCAGGTTCTTGCCCACATAATCGGCGCGGATGGGGACTTCGCGGTGCCCGCGGTCAACCAATACGGCTAACTGGATAATCGAAGGCCGGCCGACATCGCCCAGCGCATCGAGGGCGGCGCGGATAGTGCGGCCGGAATAAAGGACATCATCGACCAAGATGACCGTGGCATTATCGATGCCGCCGTCTGGGATGGAGGTCGGTTGCAGGGCGCGGTGCGGGAAATTGCGCAAATCGTCCCTGTACAACGTGATGTCGAGCGAGCCCCATGGAACGGGGACCCCGGAAAACTCGTGTATTTTCTGCGCGAGGCGCTCCGCTAAGGGCACTCCGCCTGAGGGGATGCCCAGCAAAATGACCCGCGGGGCCTCCGCGGAATCGAGCGCCGTTTTTTCAATAATCTGGTGCGCGATGCGTGCAACGGTACGCGAGACATCATCGGAGCTTAAAAGCTCCAACTCGTTCGCGTTCACGTCAGTTCCACTCATCGTGACCTCCTTCCCCGCCTCACGGTGCGGTCATTAAAGGATGCCTGTCAATGAACTTGTAGACGTCTATGCTGATAGACACGTATTACTCTAGCACCTTACCCACCCGTGGGTGAGGCTTAGCCGAAAGAGGTGCATCACGCAGTGAGTTTTTCCGCGCAGCACGTAGTCCCAGCCTCCCGCGAACGCGTCTGGCAGTGGCATACCCGGCCAGGGGCGCTAGCGCGCCTGAACCCACATTTCGCATTCATGAAGCCCGTGCAACAGGCCACCGATCTGGGCGATGGCACGTCCCTGCTTTCCCTGCCCGGCGGTTTGCAGTGGACGGCCCAGCACGATCTATCGCGCTACCAGGCCGGGTATAGCTTCAGCGATGTCTGCATCAACGCACCGATCCGCAAATTTGCCAAGTGGCGCCATACGCACCGTTTTGCCGATCACCCAGGCGGCACGCTGATTACAGACGAGGTCGATACCCGCATTCCCGCTGCGGCCCTCAACTCGCTATTCGCCTACCGCCAGCACCAGCTCACCCAGGATATTGCCTTTGAAAACCGACTGCGCGAAGGCCAACTTGGCCAAAAGCCGTTGACCATCGCCATCACCGGCTCTCACGGCAGCGTGGGCAGCGCCCTGACCGCACAGCTACAGACCCTGGGCCACACCGTGATCCAGCTCGTGCGCGGCACCGCGCAATCCGGCCAGCGCGAATGGCGCCCGCACCACCCGCGGCCCGATCTCCTCGAGGGCATCGACGTGCTCGTACACCTAGCCGGCGAGCCCATCTTTGGGCGCTTTAATGACAGCCACAAGGCCGATATCCGCGACTCCCGCGTGGGCCCCACCGAAAACCTGGCCCGCCTAATGGCCGCCACCGATTCCGTACAGGCCATGGTGTGCGCCTCTGCCATCGGCTTCTACGGTTCCGAGCGCGGCGATGAGCTGCTAACCGAGGACGCCGAGCGCGGCGAGGGCTTTCTTGCCGATGTCGCAGCGAGCTGGGAGAAAGCCTGCGCGCCCGCTCGCGAGGCCGGAAAGCGCGTGGTCAATATCCGCACTGGCATCGTGATGTCCGGCAATTCCGGCCTACTACCGCTGTTGCGCGCGCTGTTTTCCACTGGGCTTGGCGGCGCCTTTGGTGACGGCAACTTTTGGTACAGCTGGGTGGCACTAGACGATCTCACCGATGCCTATATCCGCGCCATCGTGGATGAGAAGCTTGCGCGGCCGGTCAATGGGGCATCGCCAAGCCCAGTGCTCAACAAAGACTTCGTTTCCGCCTTAGGAGCCGAACTGCACCGGCCCACCATACTGCCAATCCCCCAATTCGGCCCCGCCCTGCTCCTGGGCAAGCAAGGCGCGCAAGAACTCGCCTTGGCCGACCAGCGCGTGAAACCACAGGTGCTGGAGGATCTAGGCCATACCTTCCGCTACCCCACCATCGACGCAGCCTTGGCGCACGAACTCGGCGGCGAAAGCCTGTGGGAGTCGCAGTAGGAGAACTATAAGTTAGGTAAACTAAGAAGGGTTGACCATTATCCCCGATTAGTACATGGATTGAGACTACTTACGTGTCTGAAGAACCAACCCTGTATCCCGATACGCCCATTGAGGACGTCACCCTCGAGCGCATCGGTGAAATTTTTGACTCAGAAAAGCTCGAATACCGCGTAGAAGAACAGACCGTCGGCGAAGGCGAGACGGTAAAGATCCTGCGCACCGGCTTTTCCAATATCGCCATTGCACTGCAGGTGCGTGACGATGTCCTCGTGGCAGACTCCGTCTGGCGCGGTAATGCCCCAGCCTCTGAGGGTCCGCAACTGCTCATGGTCCTCAATAAGTGGAACCAACAGCACTTCGCGCCCACCCTGCGCTTTTTTGAATCGGCCGAAAATAATCTGGCCGTCTCCGGCGTCCGCGAAATCAATATTTCCCACGGCCTGTCCCGCAACCAGATCGGTGCCTTTGTAATGTCCACCCTGGACTCCATGCTGCAGTCCATGGCTTTCGTTGAAGAGCACTACCCACAGCTTGTCACCTGGGAGGAGCATAACCATGACTAATGCATCCACCGCATCTACCGAAAACAATCTGCCCGAGGTCGATCTGGACCGCGTCATTGCCGCCATGGGCACCTTTGATATTGAGCTGACCAAGGTAGAAGGCGAAATTGATGCCGCCACCGCCAACCTCAATGGCCTGCCTACCATGTTTGCGGTCCTGGATTCCGTTGTCATTGTGCGTTGCGACGTGCCAACTGATGCCTCATTTTCCAAGGCCGATGCCGGGCTCTTCCTCGCCGCCAACCAGATCAACTCTGTAGCATTCGGCGCGCGAGCAGTCATTTCTGAGCACGACGATATGCTCGTCGTCCGCACCGAGCGCGATATTCCCGCCGCGGCCGGAATGACCGATGAACAGCTCACCACCGCTTTGAAGAAGGCCGTCGATGCCGTTATCAACGGCCAGGACGCCATGGTTTCTGCCGCCGAGGAAATGGCCAAGCTCGGATCTGAAACCGCTGCGAAGGCCGGAAACGGCGGCGAGGAAAACTCCACGCCGTCTGGAAACGATTAAGCTGCCTTTTCCTAGGCCCTGTCTCCCCGTACTTAGTTCGCCCGCCTCATGCATTCGCGTGCTGCGGCGCCGCGACGGTGCGGGGATTTTTAGGCGCCTTATTTTTCTTGGGTTCTCAGCGCCGCGGATAGACACTAGTCCACATCGAGAATGCGCTGCTTTTCTTCCTCCGAATCGAATTCGGGGGCGGGCCACGACAGATTCAAGTGCCGCAGCGCATCGACGATGAGATACTTCAAGGCCATGCGCGCGTACTTCTTATTATCCGTGGGGATCACAAACCACGGTGCCCAAAGCTCATCCGTCCGGCGAATGGCATCCTCATAGGCGGCCATGTATTTATCCCAATAGCCGCGCTCTTCAAGGTCTGAAGGATCGTACTTCCAGTACTTATCCTCACGCTCGGTTCGCTCGATGAGGTTTTCCTTTTGGAACTCCGGTGAGATGTGCAAAAAGACCTTCAATATCTTTACCCGCTTTCCGGCGAGCTCTTGCTCATACTCACGAATCGCCTCAAAGCGGCGGTCGATTTCTTCCTCATCTACCCACTCGTGCACGCGTTGGATCAAGACGTCCTCGTAGTGGGAACGGTCAAAGGCCACTACCTGGCCGGGAACCGGATCGTGTTTGCGGATGCGCCACAGGAAATCGTGTTCCATTTCCTCTTCCGTGGGCTTACCAAACCCCACAGTCTTAGTACCCTGCGGATCAAAGACGGAAAAGACGTGACGAATCGCCCCGCCCTTGCCGGAGGTATCCATGCCTTGCAGGACCACTAAGAGCGAAGGTGCGTCATCGCTATGCGCCCTGCCATTAGCAAAGAGGCGTTCCTGCAAATCATAGAGCTCATCGTCGTAGCGTTCGAAGCCGTCCGCTAAGTCAGACTTTGAGCCATCGAATCCCGGTGTCGCCGTGGGATCGACATCTGCAAGCCGAAAGGTTTTACCGGCGCGCAGGTCTAGCGCATCTTTGATCTTAAATTTACCCATGACACACAGTGTACAAACGCCAGGGTGTGGAGCGGGTGGAGCGGGCGAACCGGGGCTGGCTCCCGCGGCTCCCCGCGGTGGGAAGGCAGAAGCAATTCCCCGGCTGTTGTTTACCTTTTACTTAGGAAGCCGAGGAACTAGGACTGGATTAGGAGTTGTCCTCGTCCGTTTCGGCGCTCGGGGACGACTCTTCTGGCGTCGCTGACTCCTCTGGCACCTCTGCATGCGCCGAAGGCTCAGAGTCCTCCCGGGAATCCTCGAGTTCCGCGTCGTCGCTTTCTTCCTCTTGACCGACGTTATTCATCGGGCTTAACTCAGAACGAGATTGCGCGACGTCATCCAGGACCGCGTGGATATACGGTGCGGCTTGATCGTGGGAATACTGCGAGGCTAGCTCCACGCCTTCGACGACAGCCGTCGCGGTGGGAACGTGCGGATTAAATAGCAGCTCCCAGACCGATAGGCGCAGGATAGCGCGGTCGACGGCGGGGATCCGGTGCAGCTCCCAGTTCTGGGAAAGATACCGCGAGATCGTGTCATCGATAGCGTCTAGCTCTTCTGCGACACCTTGGACGATGACCTTGGTGTAGTCCGCAATCGGCGCTACCGCGTGGCGATCTTCGCGCGCCAAGGCAACGCGATCCTCAACGATAGCCACGGGATCAACGTCCCGGTTCTCCGCTTCATAGAGGATATCCGCTGCGCGCCGGCGTGCGCGGTAGCGCGCGGTATGCCGCTTATGATTAATATCCCGCTTAGCAGTGTTATCAGACAAGATAAAGCCCTAGTTATTGACGCGGGACAGGTACTCGCCAGTGCGGGTATCGATCTTTAGTACATTGCCGATTTCAATGAACAGCGGAACCTGGATCTCGGCGCCGGTCTCCAGCGTGGCGGGCTTGGTGCCACCGGAGGAACGGTCGCCCTGCAGACCTGGTTCGGTGTGTTCTACCTTGAGGTCGACGGAGATAGGAAGCTCTGCGAACAATGCCTCATCCTCGTAGAAGGAGACCTGCACGCGCATGTTTTCCAGCAGGAAACGGGCGGCATCGCCAAACTTCTCCGGCGAGAGCTCGAACTGTTCGAAGGTCTTTTCATCCATGACGACATAGCTGGTGCCGTCGTTGTACAGGTAGGTCATATCGCGACGGTCCACCGTAGCGGTTTCTACCTTGACGCCCGAGTTCCAGGTCTTGTCCACGGTCTTTCCGGAGACAACGTCCTTGAGCTTGGTGCGCACAAACGCTGGGCCCTTGCCCGGCTTCACATGCTGAAACTCGGTGATCTGCATCAGCTTGTTGTCAATCTTGAGAACGAGTCCGTTCTTGAAATCAGTAGTATCAGCCATTGCGGTTAAACTCCCGAATATTGTGGTTGAAAGGTTGAAAGCAAAGTATAAGCCTACCGGATAGCCTGCACCCGCTGAGCCACCGGTACCCCCTAAAATCTCCGCCCCTAGGAGGGAGGAGTTACGGGACCAAGCCTACCTATGCCGGCAGCTCCGTAAAGTCCTTGGAAGCGGCGGTAATGATCTTTGGGGCTCCATTGGTGATGATGAGCGTATCTTCGATGCGTACGCCACCCTTGCCCGGCACATACACGCCCGGCTCGATGGTAAGGGTCATTCCCGGGGCCAGTTCTCCCTTACCGGTCGTGGCGGCAAAGGGGGCCTCGTGCACGTCCAAACCCACGCCGTGCCCAGTGGAGTGCACGAAGTAGTCGCCGTATCCGGCATCGGCGATGATGGTGCGGCAGGCGGCGTCGACATCGGAAAGCGACGTGCCCGCAACCGCAGCCTCGACACCGGCCTGCTGGGCGCGCAGCACCACATCGTAGATCTCCTTGGCAAAGTCATTTGCCGTACCCACGACGTAGGTGCGGGTGCAGTCAGAGTTAAATCCGCGCAGGTGAGCGCCGAAATCGATGGTGACCAAGTCTCCATCTTCAATCACGCGATCGTCCGCGCCGTGGTGCGGCATCGCAGAGTTCGGACCAGAGGCCACGATGGTATCGAAGCTCACCCGCTCCGATCCCAGGATGCGCATGCGAAATTCTAGGTCAGCAGCAACTTCGCGCTCCGTGCGGCCCGCCCGCAGCTCGCCGGCGGAAATGAGGTCTTCCAACGCCTGATTAGCAAGCGCCGCGATCTCCTCCAGCTTTTCCAGCTCTACGGGATCCTTCGTGATGCGGATATCTTCGATGATTCCAGAAATGGGTACCAAGGTGACCCCATCCGGTGCAGAATCCTTCAGCTCTTCCAATTCCGATACAGACATGTAGTCAGCCTCAAAACCGACGCGAACCGGCGACTGAGCATCATCGAACTGCTGCAAGAGCACCTTGCCTACAGCACGGCCCTCTACAGCTTCTAGATCCGGAACTTCCTGGGCAATCTGGGTGGTATAGCGGCCATCGGTAGCCATGAGCGCGGAGAGATCCTTGCGCAGCAAAAGCCCACCGTTGGAACCGGAGAACCCGGACAAGTAGCGGACGTGGATTAAGTGGGTTACCAATACCGCATCAATGCGCTGACCAGCTAATTCGGCGGCTAACTTCCGGCGGCGATCGCTGAACCGGGTATCTGCAAGTGCCATAGAATCATCCTTTGCGGGAATCGTATTGAAGTGTAAAAATTTATTCTTCCACTATATCTATTTCCGCGGCGATGATGGCTAGGTTCAGTACCTACGTACCGCCTGCACCCGAAAAGGCGCGATTCGGGCCGGCAATTATTGGCACAAATAATCCACCGCGGCGCAGTACCCAAAGACCCCCAGGCCGGCGATGACGCCGCGGGCAATGGGGCTCAAATAAGAATGATGGCGGAATTCTTCGCGGGCATGCACGTTGGAGATATGCACCTCGACGAAGCCTGCGCCATCGGCAATTTCCGCCAGGGCATCGCGCAAGGCGACGGAGGTATGCGTCAGCCCACCTGGGTTAATGATGACGGCACTTCCGGCATCGGCGGCCGCATGGACCTTCTCGATGAGCTCGCCTTCAAAATTAGACTGGAAAAACTCGATGTCTGCCCCGTGCTTCGCCGCATGCTCGGACACGAGCTTTTCAACATCGCTTAGCGTCGTGGAACCGTATACGTCCGGTTGGCGCTTGCCCAACCTATTTAGGTTCGGGCCATTGAGAACAACGATTTTCATATCTACTCCGTGATGGCGGTATATGCCGCTTCTAGCTCTTCGCGCGTCGGACCCTCTATCCGCGTCGTCGCGCCGATACCGGTGAGCGCCACGAAACGTATCTTCCCATCGCGGTTTTTCTTATCGTGGGTCATTGCCTCATATAATTCCGCGAATTTGCCCGGTTCATACGTCGTAGGCAGCCCGATATTGCTCAAGATACTGCGGTGCATATCCACCAGTTCTGCATCTATGAGGCCCCGGTGGTGGGAAAGATGGGCAATGAACATCATTCCTACGGCTACCGCGTTGCCGTGGCGCCACACATACTTTTCCTGCCTTTCCACGGCGTGGCCAAAGGTATGCCCATAATTGAGGGTCTCGCGCAACCCGGCTTCCTTGAGATCTTCTCCCACCACCGCAGCCTTTACCGAGATAGATCGCTCGATCAATTCAGGCAGAACACCGCGTGGGTCAAGGCAAGCACCTGGATTTTCCACGTAGTGCTGCACAATGACCGGATCATGAATGAACCCAGTCTTAATGATCTCAGCAGAACCAGCCACGATCTCCGCCTGTGGGAGGGTCTCTAGGCGCTCCAGATCGACGAATACAGAGTCCGGCTCGTGGAAGGCGCCGACGAGATTCTTCCCGGCCTTCGTATTAATTCCAGTTTTCCCGCCCACTGCGGCATCAACCATGGCGAGAAGGGTCGTAGGGACCTGAATCACTTTGATTCCGCGCATCCACCCGGCAGCGACAAAACCCGCCATGTCCGTGGTTGCCCCGCCGCCGACGCCGATGACGACATCACTGCGGCTAAAGCCCGCCTCACCAAGGCGGTCCCACACGTTTCCCACCACGCTAAGTTGCTTCGCCGCCTCGGCATCCGGCACCTCGAACAAGACTGGGATGACGCCGTGTGCTTCAACGGATGCTGCGAGCTCTTCTGCTGCGGTGCGCAGGGCCGGCTGAAAGATGATTGCTGCCTTATCAGCGCCTGTGTCCGCGCAGCGCCGTGCGATATCTTCGCTGAGTCCAGCTCCTATGCGGACCTCATAAGGGCTCGGCCCGTTAACGGCGATGGTGGGCATGATGGTGTCCTTTCTACGGAGCGATAGCCTGCAGGATTGCGCGGGTAGGTGTAACTCCCCGCCTAGAGGGTTTCTAAAAAGCCCAGGATATCCCCCACCACCTGCTGCGGGGAGCGAGTATCCGTGCGCACGCGGAAATCGGCCACCTCCAGATAGAAGGGCCTGCGCGTTTCCACAATGGACCGATAATGTTCAACCGGATTATCTGCCGCTAACACCGGACGATTGCGATCGCCGGCCGTGCGGCGCGCGCCTTCTTCTGCGGAAATATCGAGGAATACGACCGTGTGGCGCTCTAGAAGCTCACGTGTGGAGGCCGTCATCACCGCGCCCCCACCAAGGCTTACTACCCCACCCTTTTGCAGGGCTGCAGCGACATGTTCGGCCTCAAGCTCGCGAAACGCTGGTTCGCCTCTCTCACTAAAGACCTCACCGCAGAGTTTTCCCTCGGCCATTTCAATCAGGTGATCCGAGTCCACCAGATCGCAATTCAGCGCATGCGAAAGCCGGCGGCCAATCGTGGATTTTCCCGCACCTGGCGGGCCAATCAAAACGACGCAAGGATGTGGCTGTCCCGTTACATCGGTTGGCGTTGTCATCATTTACTCCTGGTTAAAGGCGAGACGCTGCGATACGTATTCTTCATATGCAGCAACGGCGCGGGAGGTTTCGCTCAAGCTATCTCCGCCAAATTTATCTAAAACTGCGCGCGCTAGCACGAGTGAGACCATGGCTTCAGCCACCACTCCTGCTGCCGGCACTGCGCAGACATCTGAACGCTGGTGAATTGCCGTGGCATCCGCACCTGTTTCCATGTCAATCGTGTGCAAAGCGCGCGGCACCGTGGAAATCGGTTTCATGGCGGCCCGGACACGCAATTGCTGCCCGTTGGTCATGCCGCCTTCCAAGCCTCCGGCCCGGTTGCTGAGCCTTGTGACACCATCCTCGGTGCGGACCATCTCATCGTGGGCTTCGGAACCGCGTCGACGTGCCTCTTCGAAGCCATCGCCGATTTCTACGCCCTTGATGGCCTGAATACCCATCAAGGCTCCGGCAAGCTGCGCATCCAAGCGGTCATCGCCGGAGATATGTGAGCCGAGGCCAATAGGTAGACCATCGACGATCACCTCTACGATTCCGCCTAAGGTATCGCCCTGCTTCTTTGCGGTTTCAATCTCTGAAATCATCGCCGATTCGGCGTCTTTGTCAAAGGCGCGCACCGGAGAATTATCAATATCCTCGATATCCGCAAAGCTCGGGGAAGCTCCGGTATAGGGCTGCGATGCGCCGATAGAAATCACGTGGGAGAAGACCTCAACTCCCAACGTTTCCCGTAGGAAGTTCCGCGCTACCGTCGCGGCGGCAACACGTGCGGCGGTTTCCCGGGCAGAAGAGCGCTCCAAGATGGGGCGGGCCTCGCTGTGGTTATATTTCACCATGCCCGCGAAATCAGCGTGGCCTGGGCGCGGGCGCTGCAAGGGTGCACCCCGGCCCGAATTCATCGCCTTCGCTACGTCCTCATCCTCCATATCGATGGGATCTGCGGACATGACGGTAGTCCACTTCGGCCATTCAGTATTGCCAATCATGATGGCAATGGGGCTACCAATCGTCAGCCCATGGCGGACGCCGCCGAGCAGCGTTACCTCATCGGCTTCGAATTTCATGCGCGCGCCGCGGCCATATCCTAGGCGGCGCCGTGCAAGCTGATAGGAAATATCAGCACGGGTAATGGGCACTCCGGCCGGCATGTGCTCCAGCATGGAGATCAGTGCCTGGCCGTGGGATTCACCAGCGGTAGTCCAACGAAGCATGCGGGTATTATCGCACGGCCCCTATCCACAAGGAGCAACTAGGCACCTCAATATATTCGCCTCCCCCTCAATGAGGGGATAAACCACCATAACCAGCCCAGCGGATACCACCATCGAGGGACCGTGAGGCACGCCGCCCTTGACGCGCGCGATACCGCTTGCCAGCAATGTGACTACAGCGGCGCCACCACAGGCCATGAGGACGGCCAATGGTCCTGCTGTGGCACCAACGAGCATCCCCAGTGGCAGGGCCAATTTAATATCTCCCCCGCCGATGCCAGCACCCCGCAGAGCCACTAGGAGGTACAGTACTGGCCACAATAAACCGCCCCAATTGAAAAAAGTGACAGATAAAAGCCCAGCCGGGATGGTCAGCACATCCGGCAAACGCCGCTCGCGGATATCCCACCAGGACAACGCAGACGCCCACAGGCCATAAACTATTCCCCCGAAAATCCCCATGACATAAGGCTAAGCGCCGCCCTGCCACTCTTCATGGCATGGCGGCGCACATGGGCGTATTCCCAGAAAGGTTAGAGATTGCGAAGGCGAAGCTCTTCTTGCAGTGCCGCAACCATCTCTTCGCGCGGTGCGGTAAGACCGGTGAATTGCTCGAATTGACTAAATGCTTGATGTGCCAGCATGACGTGCCCACCCACGGTGAAATAGCCATTCGCAGCGGCGCAGGCGGCGAGCGTCGTGGGCCACGGATGATAAATCACATCAAGTACTGGGGCGTGGGCAAGCTGGAAGCGATAATCCTCTAACGCTGCCGAAGGAACGGTAGAAATAATCAAATCCGCGGAGCGAGAAAGATCCTCGAGATCATCGTCAAAAGTAGCGTACTGCAGATTGAGTCCCAGCCGGTCCGCCAAAGGCTGGAGCTCTGCTTGGCGGTTCGAGCGGTTCAAGATGGTTACCTGGTCGATTCCGCGTTCTGCTAAAGCCCACAGCGCCGGACGGGAGGTTCCACCCGCGCCAATGATAAGGGCCTGAGACACGGGCCGGAGCCCGATGAGTTCTTGCAGCGCGCCGCGCACGCCCTCAGTATCTGTGTTGTCCGCGCGCCAACCGTGCTGGGTGCGAACCAAGGTATTAGCAGAACCGATGAGCTGTGCACGCTCGCTTTGTTCTTCCGCAACCTCGAGCGCGGCGAATTTACCGGGCATGGTCACGGAAAAGCCGCGGTACTCGGGGCCGCATTCTTCTAGGAATGGGGCGAGGGTATCGGCCGTAACCTCAAAGCGGGTATAGGACCAGTCCTTGAGCCCCACTGCGGCATACCCTGCGTTGTGCAGGATAGGCGATAAAGAGTGAGCGATGGGGCTACCGAGTACTGCGGCGCGCGGCATGAAGAGCGTCTACCTTTCTGGCTGCGGCCTAGTGCCTACTCAGCCGGTTGATCCGAGGCGGCATCGCCGTTGCCGGCTCCTGCTCCCTCACCCTCGCGCTGCGAGTCGAGGACGCCGGAGCGGATGGCATCGTCCACACGGTCCAGGTGCTCATCGTAGGTATCAGAGAACACGGTGGTGCCGTCCTTATCCACGGTGACGAAGAACTTCCAGCTACCTTCGGCGGGTTCTTCCATGGCGCGAATTGCCTCATCAGAAGGCGAGGAAATCGGCGTATCCGGCAGGCCTTCCTTGGCGTAGGTATTCCACGGAGTCTTTTCCGCACGAGCCTCATCGGTGGTGGCAAGCTCAACGTCTTCCAGTCCGTAGTTCACGGTGGAGTCGAACTCTAGGCGCATGGGCTCGTCAAGGCGGTTCAGGATGACGCGAGCGACCTTGTCGAATTCGCCGGCAGGCGCCTCACGCTCAACCAAGGACGCAGAGGTCAAAAGCTCGTACGGCGACAGGCCGATGGCCTTGGCGCGATTTTCGATATCGGTTTCCTCATAGCGCTTGGCAGAGCGGGTAATGAGGTCCTTCAAGATATCCTTGGCGCTCATATTCGGGTCCAGGACGTACTGACCAGGGGCAATCAGGCCCTCAATACGCTTCGGGTCATTGCCGCGCTTTTTAATCGCGTCAAGTGCCCATTCGGGTGCGCCGAGCTCCTTAGGATCAGTTTCTGCCGCCGCCTTTTCCAGTTCTTCCTTGTCCAGGCAATTGCCGTCATCGCAGCTGACCTGGGAGATCAAAGAGTAGATACCAAAGCGCACGTCACCGCCGACGACCTTCACGTCCTCCAGGGTGGCACCGCCTTGGACCTCAAGCATGTCCACACGGTTGTTTTCATCGAGCAATGCCTCTACCGCATTCGCCGCGCTCATTTCTTCCTGCAGGCGGTAGAAGCCAGGCTGAATCTGGCTGGCGCTGTGGTTCATCGACGCCGCGGAGTCGAATGCCTCTTGGGTCTTGACCACATTCTTATCCACGAGCGTGGGGCCCAGCTCGGACATAGACGACCCTTCGGGGACCTCCACCAATTGCGTGGTGCCGTTACCGGCCCCTTCGTAGTCGGCCGAAGAAGTGCCGATGCGTACTCCGATGTAGATCAGAGCTCCTAAAATGACGATGACGGATGCGACCACCACGGCGATGCCGCGCTGGCGCCGCTTGACGTACTTATCATCCATCGATCGCCCGAGGCGTTGTTGGTTACGGCTCACGTGTTTAGTCTCCTGAGTTTGAAGGCTGGGCTACTGCATCATCCGAGCGGAGCGCGTTAGCACGCCCATCCAGCCAGGACTGTAGTATTTCCACCGCTGCAGCTTGGTCAATGATTTTTCTGCCCTTCTTTTCGGACACGCCGGACGCGCGCAGCGCGGTGGTTGCCGCTACCGTCGTCAAACGTTCATCAGCCAAGCGTACTGGTGGTGGAACTTTATCTATATTTTCATCTTGATTCAAGCGGCGTCGAATCCGAAACGCAATTTCTTTCGCGTGTTTTACACTTTTTGACCCATTTCCTTGTAAATCACGCGGCAAACCAACAATGACTTCTACCGCGGAATATGCCTCAATAAGCTCCAGAATTCGATCAATGTCTTCTTGATCGCGGTCTTTGAATCCGGTCTTCCTGGGAACGGTTTCCACAGGGGTAGCGAGGGTGGCCTCCCGGTTGGATACCGCAACGCCAATTCGCACTGTGCCTACGTCGAGTGCTAACCGGCGGCCCTCGCCTGGGTCACCTACTCCCGGGGAATCTGGTTTAACTTTTGCCATAATAAGCCCTTAGCGCGACTGCAAAAGGTCCTTGACGGCCTCGAAGCCCCGCTGCGCACCTTCCGGCGCGGTGCCGGAGCCCTGCGCCATGTCCGGCTTGCCGCCGCCGCGACCGTTGACGTATTCGCCGAGGCGCTTGACGATGTCCCCAGCTTTCACGCCCTCGTCCACCGCCTTGGCCGTAGCGGCCGCAATGAACGGGAACTTACCCTTGTCCACTGCACCGAGCACGATGACAGCGGCCGTATCCTTCATGCGGTTGCGGATATCGGTGGCCACGGTGCGCAGGTCGCCGCCCGAGGTGCCATCGGGAAGCTGCAGCGCAATGGTCTTGATCCCATTGACCTCGGTAGCCGAGTCGATGAATTCAGAGGCGCGCGCGGTCAGTTGCGCCTTGCGCAGGACCTCGATTTCCTTCTCAGCGGCCTTGAGCCTCTCCGAAAGCTGCGAAATGCGCTCTGGGAGCTCCTCCGACTGCACCTTCAGCTCGCGAGAAACGCCTTCTACCAGCGCAGTTTCCTTGGAGTAGTACCGGAAGGCATCCATGCCGGAGTAAGCCTCAATGCGGCGGGCACCGGAGCCAACCGAGGACTCACCGAGCACGGAAACGGGACCGATCTCTGCCGAGGAACCAACGTGGGTGCCGCCACAGAGCTCGATGGAAAATGGTCCGCCGATTTCCACCACGCGCACCTGGTTTCCGTAGTTTTCACCGAACAGGGCCATAGCACCCATCGCCTTAGCCTCTTCCAGTGAGGTGTCGATGGTGTTGACGGCCATATTGGAGTCGATCGCCTGGTTAGTAATCAGGGCGATTTCTTCCATTTGCTCTTTGCTCAACTGCTCGGTGTAGTTGAAGTCGAAGCGCAGGTAGCCCGGACGGTTAAGGGAGCCTGCCTGCACGGCAGTGGGTCCCAGCACCTGCCGCAGGGCTGCGTGAATGAGGTGGGTGGCCGAGTGCGCCTGGGTCGCACCGTGGCGCCACTTCTCATCTACGGAAGCCTCAACAGACATGCCAAGATCGAGCCCACCGGCGGTAACGGAAGCCTTGTGTACCCACAGCTTCTTGCCAATCTTCTGGACGTCATTGACCTCCAGAAGGGATTCGCCCGCAGAAATGCGGCCGCGGTCAGCCATCTGTCCGCCGGACTCAGCGTAGAGCGGCGAGTGGTCCAAAATAACCTCAACCTCATCGCCCTCGTGGACCTCGTTGACCTTCTGGCCATCTTTGACCAGGCCGATGACGTTCGCCCCCGAGACCAGTTCCTCATAACCGGTGAATACGGTGGGGTTATTATCTACCCAGTCGCGGTACAAGGAGAGGTCGGTGTGGCCGTGCTTCTTGGCTTGGTTATCGGCCTTGGCGCGGCGGCGCTGCTCGCCCATGGCGGCATTAAAGCCTTCCATGTCCACGTCAAGGCCGGCTTCCTGCGCCATTTCCAGGGTGAGGTCAATGGGGAACCCATAGGTATCGTGCAGCTCAAAAGCCTTATCACCGGAAAGCACCTTTTGGGTCTTCGCGCGGTGGGTAGAGCGCAGGTCATCCACGGCTTCATCGAAAAGCTTGGTGCCAGATTCCAGCGTCTTCAAAAACGCCTTTTCCTCATTGATGGCCACGCGGAGGATGCGCTCGCGGTTATCCGCAATCTCAGGATAAGACGGGGTCATGGTATCCATGACCGTATTCATGAAGCGCTCCATGGTGGCGCCCTCGGCGCCGAGCAGCTTTGCGGAGCGAATGATGCGGCGCAACAGGCGGCGCAAGATATAGCCCCTGCCCTCATTACCTGGGGTAACGCCATCCAAGATGAGCATCATGCCGGTGCGCGAGTGGTCAGCCACCACGCGGAAGCGGATATTATCCTGCTGCGTTGCCTTCTCGCCGTAGGTGGCGCCGGTAAGCTCCTCAGCAACGTCAATAACCGGGCGGAGCAGGTCGGTTTCGTAGACGTTGTCTACTCCCTGCAACAGGCAAGCGACGCGCTCGATGCCCAAGCCGGTATCGATGTTTTTCTTCGGCAGTTCGCCGACGATCTCAAAATCGCCCTTTCCGGTTCCCTCGCCGCGCTCATTTTGCATGAACACGAGGTTCCAGATCTCCATGTAGCGGTTATCATCCGCAATCGGGCCGCCGTCCTTGCCGTATTCGGACCCGCGATCGTAATAGATTTCCGAGCAGGGCCCACATGGTCCCGGCACGCCCATGGACCAGTAGTTATCTTCCATGCCCAGGCGCTGGATGCGCTCTTCTGGCACGCCGATCTTATCCCGCCAGATTTCCGCTGCCTCATCGTCATCGAGGTACACGGTGACCCACAGGCGCTCCGGGTCCAGGCCAAACCCGCCGTCTTCTACGTCTTTGGTCAGCAGGTTCCATGCATTGGAAATGGCGCCTTCCTTGAAGTACTGGCCAAAGGAGAAGTTACCCGCCATTTGGAAGAAGGTGTTGTGGCGGGTGGTAATGCCAACTTCCTCAATATCCAAGGTGCGCACGCACTTTTGGATGGAGGTAGCAAGCCCTTGCGAAAATGGTGGGGTCTGCTGGCCCAAGAAATAAGGCTTGAAGGGCACCATGCCCGCGTTAACGAAAAGCAGGTTAGGGTCATCCAGGATCAAAGAGGCGCTGGGGACAACCTCGTGACCAGAATTGACGAAGTGCTGGGTAAACCGTTCCCGGATCTCATGAGTCTTCACGAGCAATAATCCTAACTGTCTAAGCTTTTATCTTCCATCAAGAAGCTTTCTAACCCATCCAACTTTACCTACTGGTGGGCAGGCCTTGCCCATCGGTGGGGCCAAAACCAGCCGAGCAGGCTCGCACTCAGCGGCGCTTGCCGCGAAGTATCCTGCGCAAACGGCCAATATAGTCAAAGATTCGTTTTTCAGCGCCGTGCTCGGTGGGCTCATAATATACGGTGCCCTCGAGCTCATCGGGCAGGTATTGTTGCTCCACTACCCCGCGCGGATCATCGTGGGGATAGGAATACCCCGTCGCATTTCCCAGCCGTTTTGCGCCCTCATAGTGCCCATCGCGCAGGTGCGGCGGCACGTGGCCGACCTTGCCGGCGGCGACATCGGCTTGTGCCTTAGTAATGGCAGCGATTACGGACGGCGATTTCGGCGCCGTCGCCAAGTGAATCGTTGCCTGCGCCAGCGGGATGCGCGCTTCAGGCAAGCCGATTAGTTGTGCCGCCTCTGCGGCCGCGACTGCGACTTGCAAGGCCGTGGGATCAGCCATGCCAATATCCTCTGAGGCGTGAACCATCAGACGGCGGGCAATAAACCGCGGATCCTCGCCAGCCTCAACCATGCGCGCTAAATAGTGCAGCGCGGCATCGACATCAGAGCCGCGGATGGACTTGATGAAAGCGGATGTCACGTCGTAGTGCTGATCGCCGTCGCGGTCATAGCGCACCACCGCCCGATTCACGTTATCCGTAATCGTGGCCGCGGTGATCTCGCCGCCATCATCAACCGCTTCCGCGGCCGCTTCGAGGTAGGTCAGACTGCGCCGAGCGTCGCCCCCAGAGAGCACGACGAGCTGGTTTAAGGCCTCATCAGTAATGATCAAGTCGCGCTCCCCTAGCCCCCAGTCGCTGTCTAGCGCGCGGCGCGCTACGCCCTTGAGATCCTCCTCGCTCAGCGAGTGCAGCTGCAGGAGGAGCGAGCGGGATAACAACGGCGAGACGACCGAGAAGGATGGGTTTTCGGTCGTCGCTGCAACGAGCAGGACCGTCCGGTTTTCCACCGCTGCCAGCAAGGCGTCCTGCTGGGTTTTGGAGAAGCGATGAACCTCATCAATAAAAAGCACCGTCCTGCGGCCGTGGATAAGTTCCTGCCGGGCGTGGGTAATGACTTCGCGCACCTGCTTCACCCCTGAATCAAGGGCGGAGAGACCAACGAAGTTTTGGCCCATCTGGCTCGCGATGAGCGAGGCAATCGTTGTCTTGCCGGTCCCGGGCGGACCATACAAAATGACCGAGGCCTCGCCGGATCCTTCGACCAGCCGGCGCAGCGGCTTGCCGGAAGCAAGGAGGTGGTCTTGCCCCACGACCTCTTCCAAAGTCTGCGGGCGCATGCGCGCGGCCAAGGGCGAACCGGAGTGCGTGGCAAAGAGATTGGCCGTGGGAAAAGACGATGCCGAGCCATCGCCTCCCATGCTGCCGCCGGCATTGGGAGAGGCGCCGAAGAGAGAATCCTGGCTCATGTGGTTTTAGCTCCCCAAAAAGGTGTAGTGATTAGTCGTCGTGGACGCGGCGGGCAACTAAGTTGCCAAACTCCGCGATGGCCGTACACGGTGCGGTCCCGCATTGGGCGGCGTAGCGCGCGAGCGCGTCGAAGGTTTCATAGAGGTCTTGGCGGACCAATAGCTCGTCCTCGTTAAATGGCCCGCTGTCCGGCGGGCGCAGGATCGAGCGCTGCGGGTCATGAACAATCTCTGCGTCCCCGCTAGCAAGGGCAACCAATCCCTCAATTCCCCCAGCGTGCATGGTAGTCACGCTAGACAAGGCCCAACCAATGAGGGAGGCGACGATAAGGCCGTGTAGCTCTTCTTCATCGGCAAAGCGCGGCCATACCTCAGATACTTCGCGCGACCATGCGGCGAGGAATGTATCTGCTTCCTTATCCGTGATTGGTTTAGAAAATAGGAACTGTGGGAAGCCCGCGATAACGCACGCGACGTCAAAGCCCACGTTCCTAAACCCCGCCCATTCATAGTCCAAGAAGTGCAGGCGCTTAGAAACGATGATGTTATCCGGCGAGAGATCGAAGGGAGTAAAGGCCCTATCCTTGCCGGAGGTGAGGGATTCGGCGGCTTGATCGGCCAAGCTGCGAAAACTCTCTGGGGCCTTGAGCCCTGCCTCATCAAGCAGGTTCAGCCCGATACCAATGGAGCGATACAAGGATTGATCGCGCACGGATTGGTGATCGGCGTATTCCGGGTTATGCCGCAAGGTGCGGTTGAGCAGGGTCTCAAAATCCTGCTCGTGATCTGCGGTTCCTACGTGAATATGCCCCAATGCCGTACCCAAAGAGCGCAGGATGCGGATGCGATCCTCATCGGAGGATTCCAAAAGCACATCCGCAAGGGTCTCGGCTTCACCCAAATCCGTCAGGACAATGATGCGCCGGTCTAAATCGTGCGCGAGCAGCACCGGCCCTGGGCGCACGTCTTCTGCTAAGGCGGTGGTAAATTGGTAGGCCACGACCTCGCGCAGCATCGCTGCGTCATCAACGCCATAGCCGGTTACTGGATTGTATTTGATAACCACAGAGCGATGCGGCAAAAAGGCGCTAGGGGCAACTTTCGCGCGCAGCACTAAGGCATTGCCGGATCCGCCTAAATCCTCAACATCCGACATTTCTGGTGTGCCACCAAAGCGGCGCGACAACATTTCCGATGCGGCACCAATGACCTCATCGGCCGAAAGCACTGTCTGTGTATCAACCATAGTTCTATCCAGTATGCCCGCCAACACAAAGCGGGGGCTACACCCTCGCCGCACAAGTGTCCGCTGCGGCGAGGGCGCGCGCCCCGCTTAACCTAAAAATGGTGTCGTGATAGCGAGCCTAAGAGCTAGTTCTCCTGCTCTGATTTCGCGGCCTTAGCCTCTTCGCCGTTCCTTTTCTTCTCCGGCTTGAAGTCCACGCCGGTCTCCTTGCGCTGTGCGGCGGGGATGGGCGCGGGGGCATCGGTAAGCGGATCCACGCCGCCACCGGACTTCGGGAAGGCAATGACGTCGCGGATGGAGTCAAAGCCGCCCAAGAGGGACACGATGCGGTCCCAGCCAAAGGCGATGCCGCCGTGTGGCGGTGCGCCGTAGGAGAAGGCGTCGAGCAAGAAGCCGAACTTCTCTTGTGCTTCCTCATCGCCGATGCCCATGACCTCAAAGACGCGCTTTTGCACATCTTCTTGGTGAATACGGATGGAACCGCCGCCGATCTCGTTGCCGTTGCAAACGATGTCGTAGGCATAGGCCGTGGCCTCGCCCGGGTTCTCGTCGAAGGAATCGATCCACTCCGGCTTCGGCGAGGTAAAGGCGTGGTGCACCGCGGTCCACTTGGAGTGGCCCAAGGCCACGTCGCCGGACGCGGTGGCATCGGCAGAAGGCTCGAAGAGCGGGGCGTCAACGACCCAGGTAAAGGCCCAGTCGCCTTCCTTGATGAGGTCGAGCTTCTTGGCAATTTCGCCGCGGGCCGCACCCAGCAGCGCGCGGGAAGACTTAGTATCGCCGGCGGCAAAGAAGATGGCGTCACCGGGCTTTGCGCCAACGTGCTCGGCGATGCCCTCGCGCTCCGCGTCGGTGATGTTCTTGGCCACAGGCCCGCCCAGGGTGCCGTCTTCTGCGACGGTGATGTAGGCAAGGCCCTTGGCGCCGCGCTGCTTGGCCCAGTCCTGCCATGCATCGAACTGGCGGCGCGGCTGCGAAGCACCGCCGTCCATGACTACGGCACCGACGTATTCGTTCTGGAAGACCCGGAAGGTGGTGTCCTTGAAGAACTCCGTGCACTCGACAATCTTGATGTCAAAGCGCAGGTCCGGCTTATCGGAGCCGTAGTACTTCATGGCATCGGCATAGGTCATGCGCGGGATTGGGGTCTGAATGTCGTAGCCGATGAGCTTCCACAGCTCCTTGACAATCTCTTCACCAAGCGCAATGACATCGTCTTGATCCACGAAGGACATCTCCACGTCCAACTGGGTAAATTCCGGCTGGCGGTCGGCGCGGAAGTCCTCATCGCGGTAGCAGCGCGCGATCTGGTAGTAGCGCTCCATGCCGGCCACCATCAGCAGCTGCTTGAATAGCTGCGGCGACTGCGGCAGCGCGTACCAAGAACCCGGCTTCAGGCGGGCAGGGACCAAAAAGTCGCGCGCGCCCTCTGGGGTGGAACGGGTCAAGGTAGGGGTTTCGATTTCGGCGAAATCGTGCTTATCCAGCACGTTACGGGCCGCGCGGTTGGCAGCAGAGCGCAGACGCAGTGCCTTTGCCTGGCGCTCGCGGCGCAGATCCAAGTAGCGGTACTTCAGGCGGGTCTCCTCGCCTACCTCGCCAGAGGAGGAAGGATCATCTACCTGGAAGGGCAGCGCTGCGGATTTGTTGAGCACCTCCAGGTCGGTGACGTTGACCTCGATGTCTCCGGAAGGCAGGTTCGGGTTTTCGGATCCTTCTGGGCGCGGTTCCACTACGCCGGTTACCTTGACGCAGTATTCCGAACGCAGGTCATGGGCGCGCTCTGCCACATCGGATTCGCGGAAGACTACCTGGGCAATGCCGGAACGATCGCGCAGGTCGATGAAGATCACGCCGCCGTGGTCACGGCGACGAGAAACCCAACCGGTTAGGGTTACTGTCTCTTCTGCCAGTTCTTTGCGGAGCTCACCGGCCAAATGGGTACGCAGCACTATAATTCAATCCCTTCTGAAATGGTGTTACTTGCGGGTCCAGCCACGCGTAAACAGCGCGCGCCCAACCAAGCACAAGACTAGGAACTTGGCCAATTCTACATCCCACCGCCACTTTCGCCCCTATTAAGCCCACTTAAGCCACCGCGCAGGCACGCGGCCCCGGCACCGCTAACCCTGCCGGAAATAAATGGGCTGCTGCGCACTGCCGCGGCCGACAAGGTGTGGCACTATCTAGACATGACCTTTAAATCTGGTGCCGATTTCGATGGCCAGCGCGCAACCTCCGGCGGTGGCGGCGGCCTCGCTTTAGGCGGCGGCATCGGCTCCGTCGTGCTCGTCGGGCTCTACCTCTTATTAGGAGGAAACCCCTCCGATATTGGTGCCCTGTTGGGCAATGAACAGTCCCAATCCGGCACCCACACCGGTGCCGATGATTCCGCCTTCGATCACTGCCAAACGGCAGAAGACGGCAATAAATACGATGACTGCCGGGTCATGTTTACCGCCATGAGCGTGGATAATGTCTGGACCGCCGAGCTACCCGAGCAAGCCGGCATCGAATACACCAACCCTGGCCGGGTGATTTTTAATAGCTCCACCAATTCCGGCTGCGGCACTGCGTCTTCAGCCACGGGGCCGTTTTATTGCCCCGCCGACCAATCGGCGTATTTTGACACCACGTTTTTCAATTCGCTGAGCAACTACGGCGCGCACAATGCCCCGTTCGCGCAGATGTACATCGTTGCCCACGAGTTTGGTCACCACATTCAGCAGCTCGAGGGCACGCTGCAGCTATCTGACTATAACGACCCCGGCGCGGATTCCAATGCGGTAAAGATCGAGCTCCAGGCAGATTGCTACGCCGGTATTTGGGCTTCCCACGCGGATAAGGGCGAGGATGCTCTGCTGGAGCCGATTTCCCAACAGCAGGTGGCTGACGCAGTCACCGCGGCGCAGGCTGTGGGTGACGATAATATTCAGCGCCGTTCCACTGGGCAGGTCCAACCCGATGCGTGGACGCACGGTTCTTCCGAGCAACGCCAGCGAGCTTTCCTTGCTGGTTATAATTCCGGCCGGATGGCTGAGTGCGACACCTTGGGGCGCGGGGTCTACAGCTAACTCCCGGCCCCCTCTTTACCCCGCTGGAAATAATCTCCCTGCCCGTATTGTTGACATGTCACGTACAATGATTACAGGTACGCAGCAAGAGTAGAAAGGGACACCATGCAATTTGGCATTTTCACGGTCGGAGATGTGACCACCGATCCAACGACGGGCGAAAGCCCATCAGAGGCGGAGCGAATCCGCAATATTACGGAAATCGCGCTCAAGGCAGAAGAAGTGGGCCTCGATGTCTTCGCCACAGGCGAGCACCACAACCCGCCCTTCGTTCCGTCCTCCCCGACGACCCACCTAGCCTATATCGCAGCGCAGACCGAGCGCTTGCAGCTTTCTACCTCCACGACGCTGATTACCACCAATGACCCGGTAAAGATCGCGGAAGATTACGCCTTCTTACAGCACCTCTCCGGCGGCCGTGTGGATCTGATGATGGGGCGCGGCAATACCGGCCCCGTCTACCCGTGGTTTGGCAAAGATATCCGCCAAGGCATCCCGTTGGCCGTGGAAAATTACCACTTGCTGCGCCGCCTGTGGCGGGAAAACAGCGTCAACTGGGAGGGCAAATTCCGCACCCCGTTGCAGGCGTTTACCTCTACCCCGGCGCCCCTCGATGGCATCCCGCCGTTTGTATGGCACGGCTCCATTCGTTCTACCCAGATTGCAGAACAAGCGGCCTATTACGGCGACGGGTTCTTTCACAATAATATCTTCTGGAATCAAGAACACACGGCCAAGATGGTCAACATGTACCGGCGTCGCTTTGCTTCCTATGGCCACGGCCAAGCAGACCAAGCCATCGTGGGGCTCGGCGGCCAGGTATTCATCGGCGATACTGAAGAGGAGGCCAAGAGGTTCTTCCGCCCGTACTTCGATAACGCCCCCGTGTACGGGCACGGGCCTAGCCTGGAGGAATTTACTGACTACACCCCGCTGACCGTGGGTACCGCAGAGCAGGTTATTGAGCGCACCCTGAAATTTGCGGACTACGTGGGCGATTACCAACGCCAGCTCTTCCTCATCGATCACGCCGGGCTGCCACAAGAAGTGGTGCTCAAGCAGATAGAAATTCTTGGCACACAAGTAGTACCGGAGCTTCGTCGGCGCTTTGAGCAGCGACGACCAGAGCATGTACCCTCGGACCCACCAACGCATGCCACGCTCAAGCAGCACCCAGATTCCCCGCACTTTCGCGTAAGCCCTGGAAAGGAGGACTAAGCAATGCGCTCTTTAGTTGTCCTCACGGCCGGGCTCTCGGAGCCATCATCTACCCGGCAATTGGCTGAGACCATTGCAGAAGCCACCGAGGCGAAGATTTCCGCGCGCGGTGAAGGCGTAAACACCCACATTATTGAGGTGCGCACCCTTGCTTCTGAATTGGCCACAGCCATGACCAATTGGGCGGCTCCAACGCCCCAACTGGATGAAGCAAAAGAGCTGCTGTCTACGGCCGATGGCTTTATTGCCGTCACCCCTGCCTTCCAAGGCAGCTACTCCGGGCTGTTCAAGATGTTTTTTGATGTTCTGGATGCCCACGCCTTGGAGGAGCTGCCCACCATCGTGGCAGCTACGGGCGGTTCCCCGCGCCACGCGCTCATCTTGGACTATGCGCTGCGCCCCCTGTTGAATTACCTGCACGCCCACGTCGTTCCGACCGGCATATTCCAGGCAACCGAGGATCTGGGCACCGCCGAGGGCGCGCGCATTCGCAGCCGTATCGAGCGCGCCGCAACGCAGCTTGCGGATCAGATGATTCGCCCCACGGATCGGGTCGCCGGGCTTGCCGATGCCCCCAAACCCAGTCCCCATTCCCGCCCTACCGGAATCGGAGTGGACGAAGAGTTTCTGCCTTTCGAGGAAATTTTGTCCCAATACGACGGAAAGCGCTAGCGCCGCAATACCTATCGCATATTCTAAAATTGATACATGTCACATATTTCTCTACGCTTGAATTTTAGAATCTTCGACCCGAATCCCCGCGCCAGAGAAAATTTCTTTTTCATGCTCTTGGACCGATAACTCTCTTGCTACGAAGAAAGGTTTCTTAAGGCTTTCACCATGACTATTAGCGTTACTGACATTTTCGCCATCGGCATTGGTCCATCCTCCTCTCACACGGTTGGGCCGATGCGCGCCGCGAAGCAATTTCTAGAATCCCTCGATACCCATCCCGCCCGCGTCTCGGCGGAACTGCGCGGTTCGCTGTCCGCCACCGGACGCGGCCACGCCTCCGACCGCGCCGTCATCCTTGGACTCGCCGGCTGGGAGCCGCTGACCGTTCCCATCGATGCCGAGCCGCAAGCCGGCGGCACAATCCCCAGCGAAGGCACCATTTCTGGCCCTTCTGGCAGCGTCGACTACGAAATCACCTTTGACAACGAGCCACTGCCCCAGCACCCCAATGGCATGATCTTCCAGGCCTGGGATGCAGATGGCAATATCCTTGCTGAAGATGAACAGTACTTCTCCGTCGGCGGCGGCTTCATCCTCTCCCGCAAAGAGCTCGATGCAGAGGTCGCCGATAGCCACGAAGTGCCCGCCGGCGTTGCCGCAGCAACCGTAGAAGACACCGTGCCATATGAGTTCACCACCGGCGAAGAACTGCTCAACCTCTGCGAGGCCAACGACAAAGATATTTGGGAAATTGTCCTCGCCAATGAGGAAGTACTTCACAAGGACGAAGGCGGCGCGGATTTTGTCCTGCGCCATTTGGACCTCGTATGGGACATCATGCGCGGATGCGTGACCGATGGTATTTCCACCAAGGGCATCTTGCCCGGTGGCCTCCGGGTACCGCGGCGCGCCCCCAAGATGTATGCGCAGCTGCTCGAACAGAAAAATGACCCACACTCTGGCTTCTCCGCCATGGAATGGGTCAATCTCTTCGCCTTAGCGGTCAACGAGCAAAACGCCGCGGGCGGCCGCGTTATTACCGCGCCCACCAACGGCGCCTGCGGCATCATTCCCGCAGTGCTGCACTATGCGCGCGACTTCCATGGTGGCTTCTGCCGTGAATCCGCACGCCGTTACCTGCTCACCGCAGGCGCAATCGGCATGATCATCAAACAGAACGCCTCCATTTCCGGCGCCGAAGTGGGATGCCAGGGCGAAGTCGGCTCCGCCTCATCCATGTCCGCTGCGGGAATGGCAGCACTCCTTGGTGCGACCCCCGCCCAAGTGGAAAATGCGGCAGAGATCGCCCTTGAGCACAACCTCGGCCTTACCTGTGACCCGGTCGGCGGACTAGTGCAGATCCCTTGTATTGAGCGCAACGCCATCGGCGCGGTGAAATCCATTAACGCCGCCCGCATGGCAATGATGGGCGAAGGCACCCACCACGTCACCCTGGATAACGCCGTACAAACCATGGCAGATACGGGCCGCGATATGCTCTCCAAGTACAAGGAGACCTCCCTCGGCGGCTTGGCTAAGACGATGGGCTTTAGCGTTTCCCAAGTGGAGTGCTAATCAGTTAAAAACACACAAAAGGGGGGCACCGAATTTAATCGGTGCCCCCCTTTTTTTTACTCCTGCGTTTAGCTTTCTAGATCCCGTCCTAAAATGGCAACCAGCTGCGATAGCTCAACATCGCGTTGCTCGTGGGCCGCCAAGTCCTTCACCGCAACGGTACCGTTTTCTAGTTCTTGATCTCCCAGGACCAGAGCAAAGCGCGCGCCCGCGCGGTCAGCGCCCTTCATCGCGCCCTTGAGGCCGCGATCACCAAAGGACATATCCGCCGCGATTCCCGCCTTGCGCAGGTCATTGATGATGCCGGTCATGCGGCGCTTGGCCGCTGTACCCAAGGCAATGCCATAGACATCCACGCGGGAATCACTGCCTTCTAAGGTGATTCCCTCAGCTTCTAGGGCGAGGATGGCGCGGTCAACGCCGAGGCCATAGCCGATGCCCGAGAGATCTTGCCCGCCAAGCTGCGCCATCAGGCCGTCGTAGCGGCCGCCGCCGCCAATACCGGATTGCGCACCCAGGCCATCGTGGACGAATTCAAAGCAAGTCTTGGTGTAGTAGTCCAAGCCGCGCACCATACGGGGGTTGATTTCGTACGCCACGCCCATATCCTCCAGCATGCCGGTTACGGTCTCAAAGTGCTCGCGGCACTCGGCATCGAGGTAATCGAGCATCAAGGGGGCATCGGCAAGCTGCTCCTGCATATCCGGGCGCTTATCGTCTAAGACACGCAAGGGGTTGATCTCCGCGCGGCGGCGGGTTTCCTCATCAATGTCCAGCTTGAACAGGAATTCCTGCAGCTTTTCGCGGTAGGCGGGCCGACAATTCCGGTCGCCCAAGCTGGTCAATTCCAGGCGGAACCCGCTCAGCCCCAGGGCCCTGTAGGAGCGATCCGCCAGTGCGATGACCTCAGCATCAAGTGCTGGATCGTCAACGCCAATAGCTTCCACGCCAACCTGCTGAAGCTGGCGGTAGCGCCCCGCCTGCGGGCGCTCATAGCGGAAGAACGGACCACTGTAGTTCAGCTTTACCGGCAGCTGACCGCGATCCAAATTGTGTTGGATGACCGAGCGCATAACGCCCGCAGTTCCCTCCGGGCGCAAGGTCACAGAGCGATCGCCGCGATCTGCAAAGGTGTACATCTCTTTGGAGACCACGTCGGTAGATTCGCCCACGCCGCGGGCAAAAAGCGCGGTATCTTCAAAAATGGGCAATTCAATGTGCTGAAAGCCGGAAAGATGCGCCTGTTCCACCATGGTCTGGCGGACCTTATAAAAAGTCGCAGACTCTGGTGGGTAATAATCTGGCACACCCTTCGGTGCGGACAGTGCCTGGAACCGCTTCTCTTCACTCATGGTCACTAGAGTACCCCATGGGATTTTCGCAGGAATGGGTTGGTCGCCCTCTCCTCACGCATGGTCGAGGTTGGGCCGTGGCCGGGAAAAATGTCCAGCTCATCGTCTAAATCCCACACCGGGCCCGCCAATGAATCAAGCATGGCCTGTGGATTAGAATCCGGAAGATCGACGCGCCCCATTCCCCCGGCAAAAAGTACGTCACCGGTAAGGGCAAAAGTATCCGAAAAGATCAATACGCACCCCGGCGAATGTCCAGGGGCGTGTTGGAGGGTAAATGTATTCCCGATTAGCTCCAGTTCTTCCCCACCGTGGAGTTCGCGGAGATTGGCAATGGGTACCATGCTCGAGGCTTGGAATAGCTCCTGCACCTGGGCAGAGACGCCCTCCCCAGAATCCAACATGAACCTATCTGCGGGATGAATATAAACGGGGATATCGAGCTTTTGTGCCAAGTCCCCGGCCTCGCGGGTGTGGTCAATGTGCCCGTGCGTGAGCACGATGGCTTCATAGTCATAGTCGTGCGCCAGAACCCTCGACATGGAATCCATGCCCGGATCCACGATGAAAGCGCGCTTTCCCTCCGCCACGATATAGGTATTTGTGCGAAATGGGCCTGCAGTAAATCCTTGAACGTCCATGGCTCAAGTCTAACGAGAACCGCCCCTTGAGCACCCCGCACGTATCAGCCTTCTTGATCCAAGGCCGCGCAAGCATGCAAAAAGCACCCAGCCTTCGCGCCCACAACCACGGTGGGTTATGGGGAAAGGCTGGGTGCTGGATTTAAAGATCCTGCCAGCTTAAAGCTTTATTGCAGGGCTGCAAGAGCCTTGTCGTAGTCCGGCTCAGTGGTTACCTCCGGCACCAACTCGTTGTAAATGACCTTGTGGTCAGCGTCGGTGACTACAACGGAGCGTGCCAATAGGCCCTTGAGTGGGGAGCCTTGCAAGGTCACGCCGAACTTCTCGCCAAAATCGGAGCGGAAATCGGAGGCGGTGTCCACATTTTCAATGCCCTCTGCGGCGCAGAAACGATCCAGCGCGAAGGGAAGGTCGCGGGAGACAGACAAGACAACGGTGTTGTCCAGGCCCGCGGCCTTCTCGTTAAAGGTGCGCAGCTGCTGCTGGCACACGCCGGTATCGATGGAAGGGAAAATCGAGATAACGAGGCGCTTGCCCTCGAAATCCTTATTGGTGACCTCAGAAAGGTCGGTGCCAACGAGGGTGAACTCTGGGATGGACTCCCCTACTGCGGGAAGTTCACCAGCGGTTTGGGTAGGTTCGTCAGAAAATTTAACTTCAGCCATGGCCCCGAGCGTACTGATACTTTTGCTTCCCCGCTATAGCTCACCGCTTTTTGCTGATGCCAATCCCCGAGCCAAGTCAGCCCCACGTCCGCAAAGCCGCTAAAATCATCCTAGTTGAGACACGTCACCGATAATCGCTAGAAAGGTTGTCCCACGGTGCCAGATAATAAAAAGCGCGGAGAAGACGCGATGCACAAGCTCGACCGCGAGCTAAAGTCCCGTGACCGCAAACAAAAGACTCGTCCTTTTGGTGTCGCCGTAGCCTCGCTCGTCGTCATCCTCGGCATCGCCGGAGGAATTTACTTCCTCTCCACCCGCGATGGCTCTGAGGGCGAAATCCAGGCGGAAGATACCTCGGAAGCACAGACCACGCAGGAAGCCCCCAAGGCAGAGCCCTTGAGCGGCAAGCGCGCGGAAGCCCTGCCGGCAACCGTCCAGTGCGAGTACAAGGACAATGGGCAGGATGGCCACGGTGCCAAGACGCCCGACGGCAAGGATATTTCCACCGAGGGCACTGTCACCGTATCCTTCGATACCACCCAGGGCCCGATCGAGATGAACCTAGACCGTGCCACCGCGCCTTGTACCACCCACGCCATTTCGGAACTGGCTGACTCCGGCTTCTACGATGACACCGTCTGCCACCGCATGACCTCTGGTGGCTTGAATGTGCTCCAGTGCGGCGATCCCACCGGTTCCGGTACCGGCGGCCCAGGTTTCAGCTTTGCTAATGAATACCCCACCGATGAAACTGATGACGAGGACTTGCAGAACCCAGTTGTCTACCCCCGCGGTTCCGTCGCTATGGCCAATAGCGGCCCGGACACCAACGGCTCCCAGTTCTTCCTTAACTACGATGACTCGGAGTTGCCTCCTAACTACACCTACTTTGGCACCATCACCGAAGATGGCCTCAAGACCCTAGACAAGATTGCCGAGGCCGGCGTAGACACCGGCGAGCAGGGCGGTCTCCCAGGCGGCCAAGAAGACGGCAAGCCTGCCGAAGAAGTAAAGATCAAAAAGGCTACGGTAAAGGCCTAGTCTGCGGCATCGGCGCTTGCCGATGCCTCCCCACCCCCTACATTTGCCTCACCCCAGCGCAATGCACGAACTAAATCGTGGCGTGGCGCTGGGGCATTTTCACATCCGATGCTTTGCCTTGACCAACCTCCTACCTGCACGTAACTCCAGAAAGCACATCCTTCCCATTCACACCATCTGCATTAATCACCCCCTCAAAACACCCCTATTCCTTATTGATAATGTTTTTTATTAAAATCAGCTTGGGGTAATTCGGACAGCTACGAAGCCGTCTAATATCCAAAAAATTTGAACACCACAAGCTTGACAGGAAACACAATGAAGCTTATCTCCCGCAAGGCCTTCCTCGCCGGCGCAACCGCCCTATCCGTTACTCTCGCTGGCACCACCGTGGCCACTGCCGCGGAGAATGTGGATACCGCCGCTCAGGTCTCATCTGCCACCTCCACCGGCACTCCTAGCCAGAAGATTGATTCGGACGCAAACAAGCAAAACGACGCCAAGAAAACGCAAGACTTGTCTTCCAAGGACGCGAATCCTGAGTCCATCAAGGCCTGGATCGAAGTTATTACTGCTGCTGTCGGTGCACTGGGTACTCTCTTCGCTTTCGCCAATAAGTACATCAACATCGATGACCTTCTAAAGAACTTCAAACTTCCTTTCTAAACGCAATCGCGCCTTGACGATGCTTAACCGCCGTCCTCTTATTGAACTGCACGGCGGTTGTACGGAAGGTAGTTCTGAAGTTCTCCCCCCTCTATCAAATCTTTAAGACTCTTTGGCCTGTTTGATATACCCAGAGCCAACGAGGTCATTAAAGATATCTGGGTCTATGTCCTGACCATTCTTGATGACAGATATGTGCCCGGTGGGCTCTAAAACCATAATCTGAACGTCTTCCATGCGGGCCAAACCAGCCTTTCGCACCGCGGAATACACATCAGAGCGAGTGATGTGGGACACGGTGAGATTATCGTCAATCATCTCGCCCTGAAAGACGATGAGAACAGGGCGGCGATCCAAAAATCGCGTCCACTTCACCACCTTGCGGATGGTGCCGAATGCAGCTTCCAGGGCCATCAGCGTGGTCAGCCCGATAACACCCGCCGCTAATGTGGGTGGAACACCAATGATCACTCGCCCGGCAACGGCACCGAACATAATGATGATGATCGCGTCAGAGGCCGTCATGGAGGTCAACACGCGAGAACCAAAAAGCTTTACCAAGACCATAAAGGCAAGATAGATGCCTAATGTAGACAACATGACAACAGGAACTCGATGTAGCTCGATTCCTAGTTGAAAAGTAGCCTCGCGTAAAAACCGTTCAAAGATATCCACGGCTTTTGAGGTTACTAGGATGCAAGACACAGCACAGAAAAATAAGCGCTTTTCCCCCCTTTAAGCGAGGAAAAGCGCTTTTCGCGTATCCGCAGGAATTGGATCCCTAATTAGATGTGAAAAGTCTTGCGCAGGTCATCAAAGATGGCCCGCAGTGGTGCCGGCAGCACCTGGGGATTTAAACCAATAAAGGCGATTCCTGCCGCTAGTGCCGCCACGATGACAAGGGCTGCGCCGCCAAAGGAAGAGCCTTGCGGTATCTTCGGGGAACCATCGGCTTCGCCCAATTCCACGGGCAGGATTGCTTGCGTACCAGCGCCGGTGGTGATTTCCAGGTTCTGGGAGCCGGTGAGTCCTTCTGGCACGGTCAGCGTCACCTGCGCGCGTCCGCGCTCGCCAAATTGGTCATCGCCTTCCTGCTTGGAGTTGTCGATATCGGCAGATACTTCCTCATCCCCCAACTTCACCGTAACCGTCTTAGCCATTGGCTCGCCCTCACTGGTGTAGTTCAAGGTGGACAGTTCGACGGTGATTTCTTTACCTGGGACAATATCGCCATCGATGTGGGCGCCAATTTGGCCCTGTCCCTTGCGGACCTCGGACTCACCGGACGCGATGTAGTCGATCATGGCTTGGGCGTCCATGTATCCCACATCGTTCTTGTCCTTGATGGAGCCTGCTTCAAAGTAACCATCGCCGCCCTTTTCGCTGTCGCTGGAAGCAAGGAAGGAAGAAAGCGCGATGGAATAGTCCTTATTCGGATCGAGGAGCTCGCCATTAACAGTCACCGCCTTGACGCGCTGGCCGTGAGATGCTTTTTGGTCATAGACCACCTGGACGTTATTGGACAGCCCCATGGCTAGACGCGGCCTACTACCCTCCTGCCACTGTTTTTCTAGTGCGGTGATGAAGTCCTTGCCGGAGACCTTCGCGGTAATAACAGAGTTACCAAACGGCTGGACCTCAAAGATGTCCTTGTACGTTACATCGCCACCCTGCAAATCGGCGCGCACTCCGCCTGCATTCATGACGCCGAGGTCAATGTCCTCACCCACCTGCTTGCTCATGGCATAGCGCTGCCCTTCCGCGATGAAGTTATTCAGGGTGGACTCGACACCGCGGTTAGAGCCTGGCTTTTGCCCCTCATCGGAACCGCGGAACAAGTCGGTTTCGACTGTGCCAGCGCTCTTCGAGCCTTCTACCTCGGCTTCATCCTGTGCCTTCTTAACGATGCCCGCAATCTCAGCATCCGGCTCTACCTGCGCCGCAGCAGTCGCGTCATACTGCTTGAGCTCAATGCTTTTGACCTTGCCGGCGGCCTTGTCGTAGGTAATATCGGCATCGTTAAGCAGCTTGCCATACTCGTAGCCTTGCGCCCACTGCAGTGGCAGCGCGCCGTCGCGTTCAACCGTTCCCTGGGTGGTCTGGTGGGTATCGCCACCAAAGAGGATATCGACGTCCTTATTAAAGCCCTTTGCGTATTCCTCCGCATCTTCGTGGAAGAGGGAAACCACGACATCTGCCTCGCCGCTTTCCTTCAAACGGGTGGCTTCCTCATTCGTTGCCTCAACGGGATCGGTAAAGGTAACGCCCGGAATCTTTGCCGCAGACACCTTGAACTTGGTGTTTTGGGTAACGGTTCCGACATAACCGACCTTCACCCCGTCGATTTCTTCCACATGGGAGGCGTCCAAGATCGGTTGGCCGTCTTTTAATACATTGGCGCCGAGGATGGGATAGTCAGACGCTGGCTCGATACGGTCCGTTAGGTCCTCGGTGCCCTTGTCGAATTCGTGGTTGCCCACCGCGGTGACCTTCATCCCCATGGCATTGAGCGCTTCCAGGGTGTATTTGTCATCCGAGATGGCCGAGACGAATGCAGAACCGCCCACGTTATCGCCTGAAGAGGTGAGGTTAAACTCCTGGCCTTCGTTGACCTGCTTGATAAGCGATTGCAGGCGAGCCACGCCAATCTCATCGCCCGCCTTAGCTGGATCGCTCAGGCCATCTTCCAGGTGACCGTGCAAGTCAGTGATATTGGTAACCGAGATGGTGGTCATGTTCTCCTGCGCTAGGGCCTGCGTGCCGGAGAGAGCGACGGCGGTGACGGTGGTCGCGGCCACCAACTGGCCGATGCGGCGGAACTGCATAATTACTCCTGTGTCGTAGAAAGTATTCAGATAATTTATATCGCTTTCTTAACCAACTCGCAGGAAGCACACCACCCGTGAACTGGTCTTTTACCTCTCCTCCGCCCAGAATTCACACAATCGTCACCTGCCCGTAGCCCGCGCGTTGCTCTACCAAGCAACCGCGCAGGGAGGTAGCCAGGCAGTCAAACGGTTACGCGGTCACGCGGTAGACGTCAAAGACGCCCTCGGTATTGCGCAGCGTCGTCATCAACGAACCCAGCTGTTTGGTATCCGAGACTGAAAAGGTGAATCGCATCGTGGCAATTTGGTCCTCGCCGCGGTTCGAATTCATGGTCAACACATTAATGTTCTGGTCACTAAGTACCCGCGTTAGCTCAGACAGCAAGCCCTGACGGTCCAATGCCTCAAGCTGCAGCGTGGCAGAAAAGGCGCCGGTAGAAGAGGTACCTGAGGACCATTCGACCTTCAACATGCGTTCCGGTTCGGATTTGAGCTTTTCCGCGTTGGCGCAGTCCGCACGGTGCACGGATACTCCCCCACCGCGGGTGACGAAACCGAAAATAGCGTCCCCGGGCACCGGCTGGCAGCACTTCGCAAGCTTGGCCATGACATCGGGGCTTCCCTCCACCAAGATGCCCGTGCCGGAGGCGGAGTCCTTAGTATGCTGCGCGCGAGAATGCTCGAGCTCCGACAGCGGGGTTCGAGAGGCCAGCGCATCCACGGCATCATCGCGATCGCCGAACATGGCGACCAATTGGTTGGCCACGTGTTGTGCGGAAACATGTCCTGCGCCGATGGCAGTATACAGGGCATCGACATCAGAATAGTGCAGCTGTTCTGCCACCTGCTTCATGGAGCTGGCGGTAAACAGGCGGTGCATCGGCAAGCCGCCGCGCTGCACCTCAGTGGCCAAGGCATCGCGCCCGGCTTCAAGGTGCTCCTCACGCCTTTCCTTGGCAAACCACTGGCGGACCTTTGCCTTGGCACGCGGGGAGACCAAGAATTCCTGCCAATCGCGCGACGGGCCGGCGTTAGGATCCTTGGAGGTAAAGATTTCTACCTTGTCGCCAGATTTCAGCGGCGATTCTAGCGCCACCAATTTGCCGTTGACCTTGGCACCAATGCAGCGGTGCCCGACCTCCGTATGCACGGCATAGGCAAAATCCACCGGAGTGGACCCCGCCGGCAGATCCACCACATCGCCCTTCGGGGTAAAGGCGAAGATCTGGCGCGCCGTCAGGTCATAGCGCAGGGAATCGAGAAACTCATTGGGGTCAGCCGCTTCTTTCTGCCAGTCCAGCAGCTGGCGCATCCAGGCCATCTGGTCCACCTCTTCCTGGTGCCCAGAATTCTTTCCCTTCGTTTCCTTATAGCGCCAGTGCGCGGCGACGCCGAATTCGGCGTTGTAGTGCATCTCGTGCGTGCGGACCTGTACCTCAAGGGTCGCTCCGCCGTCCGCGAGCACCGTCGTATGCAAAGACTGGTAGACGCCGAAGCGCGGGGAAGAAATATAATCCTTAAAACGCCCCGGCAGAGCCTGGTAGATGGAGTGCACGACGCCAATGGCGGCGTAACAGCTATTGCTGTCATCCACCAATACGCGAATGCCCACCAAGTCGAAGATCTCCGCGAACTCGCGGCCGCGGACGACCATCTTTTGATAGATAGACCAGTAATGCTTCGGCCGGCCCATTACTTCGGCCTCGATGCCATTTTCCTTTAAGGCGGCACCCACTTGGTTGATGATTTCCTTCAGGGCACGATCGCGCGAGGGCGCGCGCTCTGCCACCATGCGCACGATTTCGTCGTACTTTTTGGGATAGAGGATGGCAAAAGACAGGTCCTCTAGTTCCCATTTCACGCTCGCCATGCCCAACCGGTGGGCCAAGGGGGCAATGACTTCTAGCGTTTGGCGCGCCTTTTTGGCCTGCTTTTCTGGAGGCAAGAAGCGCATCGTGCGCATATTGTGCAGCCGGTCGCTGACCTTGATGACAAGGACGCGCGGATCGTTGGCCATGGCGACGATCATCTTGCGGATCGTCTCAGCCTCGGCCGCAGCGCCCAAGGCCACCTTGTCCAGCTTGGTCACGCCATCAACGAGCCGGGCAACTTCGGGCCCGAAGTCTCGGGTCAGATCCTCCAGCGTGTAATCGGTATCCTCCACCGTATCGTGCAGGAGCGCTGCAACAATGGTGGTGGTATCCATACCGATTTCCGCGGCAATCGTAGCTACGGCCAGAGGGTGGGTAATATACGGCTCACCCGACTTGCGGAATACGCCCTCATGCAACCTTTCCGCGGTGTTATAGGCAGCGTTGAGTAATTCCGCATCCGCCTTGGGATGGAATTTCCGGTGAATGGACATGAGGGGATCGAGCACGGGGTTAATCTTGACCCGCCCGCCGGTCAGTGACCGGGCAAGCCGAGCAGACATGCTCCGCATCCCGTTATTAGCCTGGCGTTTTGCTGACTTATCCGTGGCCATCTCTACCGCCCTTCACAATGCTGCAGCCTATATTGCTGGCTGCAGCGCCTTTCCAGATCGTGTGATCTAGCTTAGACACACCATCTTAGTCAGCGTCATCCAGCACAATGAGCGGCGGGCCCGATAAGCGTTCACGACCATTAAGACCCTTAACTTCTAGCACCACTACATTGCCCGCGACCTCGGCACCTGCAGACTCCAGCAACAGTTTGGCGCCGTGGAGGGTGCCACCGGTGGCTAGGACGTCATCGACAAGCACCACGCGCTTGCCCTTCACATCAACGCCGCTGGCGGGGATCTCCAACGCGGCCGACCCATATTCCAGTTCGTATTCCTCGGTATATACAGGCGGCGGAAGCTTGCCCTTCTTGCGAATGGCCAAAATGCCCAAACCCAGCTTGTACGCCACGGCAGAGCCCAGCAGGAACCCGCGGGCATCCAAGCCGCCAATGAGATCCGCACCCAGCTCCTCGCACGCGACCGCAAGTCCATCAACAACGGCCTGAAATGCCTCAGGATCGGCTAATACCGGTGTGAGGTCTTCAAAAAGAATTCCTTCTTCTGGAAAGTCCTGCACAAGGCGCACGTTGTCGCGCAATGCTTGTGCTGCTGATTCGTAGTGAGAGGTCATCATCTTCCTTGAGAACTAAATAGCGAGAATTAATTTAGGAGCGAAAAGGCTTAGGCCTTTTCCACAGGTTCTTGTGCCGACACGTGCCAACGATCCATATTCCAGCCGATGCCCGAGATGCCAGTGTACGGCAGGACACCCTCCACGTCGCGATGAACGATGAACACGCGCGGCTGCGCAGCGACCGGAATGGAGGGAACACTCTCCCACAGCTGCTCTTCCTGCTCCTTGAGCTCAACGGAGTTTTTGATGCTGGAATCAGCGGCGGAGTACTCGGTCAGCGGATCGACTGGGCCCAAGAAGGCATCGATAGTTGGCTGCCCCGTTTCCGGATCAGGGTTGAGATAAAACTGCGATAGGTTCTCCTCCGCAGCATCCTCGATGGTAATCCCCGCCGGTTCGCAGGAGGCGCGCAGCGCATCGACCATCGCCTGATAGCGCTTATCCGGGCCAACGTAGCCCACCTTGATGGTGGACCCATTCAACTGGCCGGCCGCAGCCATGTCCGTTCCCTCGTGGTCCTTCGCCACCGAGCCTAGCGTTTGGGCTACCGGATCTTGGACAGAGACGGTACGCACATAAGCCGGTGGAACATCGACACCAGATATTTCGGAGCTCTTTTGTGCTAACGCCGCTTGGTCGACGCAGGCAGCAAATGCCTTCCTAGCAGAAGGCGCTGCAAAAATCCCAGCCTGCGACAGCGTCAACGTATCGGTTTGCAGGCCCACCTTGGTGGTCGTTTCAAACTCGGTATTGTCAGCGCCCGCGGAGTCCTCCCCATCGGAGCCGTGTTCTTTATTCGAGTCAGATCCATTTGTGGATTCTGGGGCGTCGTTACCTTCCTCGGATTCTGCGTCCTTGCCCGCGTTCCCTGAGAGCCAGTCGGGCGCCGCGATGGCGGAGTCTGCCACCTTGAGAACGCCCTTATCCGCAAGTTCCTGTGCGTTCGCCGTACTTGGCCAAATAACGAGGCGATCCAAGGCAGGTTTGTCGCCGCGATACTGCTCATTGGCTTTTAAGAAAACCTCGCCGGAATCGCCCACCTTATCCGCGGTAAATGGGCCGTAGGACACCTGTAGCTCTGGGTCAAAGTCATCCTTGGCTGTAGAAAACCCATAGCGCCACAATTCCGCTACTGGCTGCAACGTCGCCATGTCTTCTGCGTGCAAGGCCGCGTTGAGTTCCTCTACGGTCAAATTCGTCTTCTGCGCAAGCGCGTGCGCAGGCATGACGGTGCCAGGGCCAAACATTTGGCGCCACCGATGTCCCTGGTCTTTCTGAAAAGTCAGTGTAAAGGCCTTGCTCTGCGGTGCGCACTCGATATCCGCGATGTCATTCATCAGCGGCATATGCGAGGCAAATTCAACCGGGTGCGTGCCAGCCGTATAGGCAAGCAGGTAATCATCGCAGGTGACGGGGGCACCATCGGAGAATGTAGCATCATCGGCAAGCGTCACACGCACGCTTTCCTGATCACTATCTGCTGCTGGCGGAAGCTCTTCGGTCTCTACCAAATCCGCATTGGGAATAAGCTGCCCGGAGGGCCCCGGGACAAAAAGACCGGGATAAAGCCGCGTCGAAAGTTGGGCCGCTGAGGTGGTGCTGCCGAAGGCGGTGCCGGCATTCGTCGTGGTCAGCTGAGAGTTAACCATATATCCGGCGTAGTTGTAGGACTCCGGATCGCTGGGCGTAGCCTGGTCACCGCTCTCGGATTCCTCACTGCTGCACGAGGCCGCTACCAGCGCAAGGGCGGAAAGCCCCGCTGCAACCGCCGTGATTTTGGGACGGCGCCCCCACCACCGTGTGGTGCCTAATCTGCGTTCCACGGTACGCACAACCCCTTTTCTCCTAAAAAGACCAAGCCTTACTCTGCCTGATTATGCCGTGTTCAAGGGCACTTAGCGGCCCGGGCGCCACGTAGCACCGGTATGGCCGGAGGCGCTGCTGCCGTGATCAGTTTGTTTTTCTGCCACTTCCTTGTGCGTCTTGGCCCCGACATCGGAAGGCGTAACCACCTTGCGCTTTGCAGAACCCGCATCCGCTGGTTCACCGTCCTCAGACTTACCCGCGCGGTAGTCCAGCACACGCTGCGTGTGCTGCTTGACGCGCTTAGTCCAATTAGCAAACGTCACCACCAACGGAGTGGCCAAGAAAATCGAGGAGAAAATACCCTCGATAACGCCAATGAGCTGGATCAGCGCCAAATCGCGCAGCGTACCGATGCCCATAAGCCATACGGCAATGACGAACAGCGCGATAATAGGCAGCGCGGAAATGATAGAGGTGGAAATGGAACGCATGACCGTCTGGTTAATCGCCAAGTTGGCGAGTTCCCCATAGGTCTTAGATCGTTGGCCTTCCAGCCCCGCCGTATTCTCATTGACCTTGTCAAAGACGATGACGGAGTCATAGATGGAGAAGGTCAGGACGGTGAGCAAACCGATGATGACGGCGGGAGAAACTTCAAACCCGAAGAGGGCGTAGATACCGGCGATGACGATGCCATCAATAATTAGCGCCAAAATGGCGGCAAAAGCCATAATCTTTTGCAGGCGCACCGCCACATAGATTGTCGCTGCAACGAGGAATACGACCATAGCGAGGATCATGCGCTGCGTAATCGAGGAGCCCCACGATTCGGACACGGTGGAAGAACCGATGGCGTCCGGGGTGGCCTCCCCGTTTTCATCCTTGGGTTGAAATTCCTCGTAGATGGCAGACCGAGCGCTGTCTACCTCTTCTTGGCTCAAGCGCTCAGAGGTGATTTCGAGCGTCTCAGAATCACCGGCACCAACGATGCGCACTTGCTCCGGTTCAACGCCAGTGGAGTCCTCGAAGACGGTAGCTACCTCGTCTTCTTTCAAGTCCCCAGCAGGCATGGACAAGGTGGTGCCACCCTCAAAGTCGAGGGAAAGCGTAAATCCACGAATCAAGATAGCGACGATGGCAGCGACGAGGAGCGCGGCGGTAATCCCGTACCACCGTTTGGTATGGCCAATGAAGTCATAGCCACGCTCGTCTTCATAGAGGCGATCTAAACGCGAAATCTTATTTTTAGTCGATACGGCCATGATTATTTCTCCTCATCTTCCGCAGCTGCTGAAGGCGAAGAACTCTCAGACGAGTCGGCGCCAACGGATGCCGAATTTTCAGTGGAGCGCTCCTCCGGCGCAGTAGCGGAAGAACGGGAATCTCCGTAGTAGCCGCGCTCGCGCCGCTCTTCAATCAGCGCATAAATTCCACCCAAACCATTCATCGATGGCTTGGCTGCCGCAGGGCGGCGGCCAATAATCTGCATCAACGGTGCCATGACCAAGAAGGACACGACGAGGTCGAAGACCGTGGTCAGGCCCAAAGTAAACGCGAAGCCCTTCACTTCACCGATGGCGAGGAAGTAGACAATGACAGAACCGATGAGTGTCACCGCATTACCGGTCACGATGGTGCTGCGCGAGCGCTCCCAGGCCTTCTGCGTTGCTGACCTAAAGGTTCTACCTTCTAAGAGTTCATCCTTGATGCGCTCGTAGTAGACCACGAACGAGTCCGCTGTCGCACCGACACCGATGACCAAACCGGCGATACCGGAAAGGTCGAGCGAGTACCCAATCCAGCGCCCCAGCAGCACAATAGCGCCGTAGGTCAGCAGGGCAGAGCCGAGCAAGAAGATAACGGACACACCACTGAGCGCGCGGAAGTAGTACAGCGAGTAAAGGATGACCAAAATCAAGCCTGCCAAGCCAGCCCAAAGACCAGCTTCTAGCGCTGCCTTACCCAGTGTCGGAGGAATGGACTCCACCGTGCCACCGGGCTCGCCATTCTCGCCGGCAAAGGACAGCGGCAATGCGCCGTAGCGCAGGTTATTGGCTAGGTTATTGGCTTCTTCTTGGCTAAATTCACCATTAATGGAGGTAGCGGAACCATACGGGGTAGCACCCTGGATAACCGGCGCAGAAATGACAGCCGAGTCAAGGGTGATAGCAATCTGGTCGTTCAGATGCTCCCGCGTAAGGTCAGCCCAGGTCTGGGAGCCGTTCGGGCCGTTGCCAGTCTTGAAGGAGAAGCTGATCTCCATCTGGCCGGACTGCGGGTTGAGGCCACCGTTGATCGGGGAATTGGTATCAATCTCATTACCCGTCAAACGGGTACCGTCTTCATCCTCAATGCCACTGAGCAACGGGGCTGGCTCCAAGACATAAGGAGTGCCGCTGTCGTAATCACAGGTAACAAAAGGCTTGGACGGATCGTCTGCGCCAGCCAGCGGGTCAGCGGCTCCCTGGCACGTCAAAAGTGAAGAGGCCGCTGCCTGCGTAGTCGGATCCTCCGATTGGCGGTCCTTCAACAACATCTCGGTGATTTCATCGCGACGCTCGGTCTGCTCAATTGAGTTGGACGGCTCATCCAAAGGCTTAGCGGAAACCTTCGGGGCCTTGACGTCTTTCGCTTCCTTGCCCTCAGCCTGCGCTTCTTGCTGGGCAACGGCATTGGTGACGTCTTCCAACTTCTTGTTAGCTTCTTCCTTATCTAGGACGCCGTATTTGACCCAGCGGTTGGCCATATCCTCCAGCTCTTTGTCGAGCTTGTCCAAATCCGGCGCCGAGGGTTGCGCCACCGGGCGGAAGTACAACTGAGAGGTCTGCCCCACTGCTTGGGCCTGCGAGGCGTCCTCGCCCGGTACTGTGATGACGAGGGTATTGCCGTTGATGACGACCTCGGAACCAGAAACGCCCATACCGTTCACGCGCTGTTCCAAAATATTGCGCGCCTGCCGTAGCTGGTCCTGGGTGGGGTCTTCACCTTGTGGTGCCAAGGTAACGCGCGTGCCGCCCTGCAGGTCAATGCCTAGCTTTGGGGTGGCTTGGCGGTTTCCGGTGAAAAAGACCAGCGCATAGATAACGACCACGATAAGCCCAAAAAGCGCGAGGGCGCGTTTAGGCCATTGGCGGTTGCTATTTTTCATAGCGCCTCGAGATGATGCGGACAACGATATTCTCCTGTGCACTGCAAACCAGGGTGATTAAACATTAAATACGGCCCGCCCAATTCGGCACGGGCACGTTAACAACGCACAATCGTACGTCATGGAACAACATTTTCCTTAACGGGGTCCGCGATTCAGCGAAAATGTGTCAGGTTCTACGTTTCCCTTAAGCCAATTGCAGGTTCAGAGAACACTAGCCGTGTGCACAGGGTGCGCCCGCGCCTGCCTTCGTTGAGAGCACGGGCGATAACGAGGAATTAGCGGTTAGAGGGCTGCTCGCCTTCCCCACCATTGAATCCGTCATCATTATTGTTCTTACCGTTGTCGCGCTGTGGCTCTCCAGCATTGTCTGCACCACCGCGGGCGAGGTTCTGAGCTTCGCTTTCGGTGCGAACCACCGCCATCTTGTCAAAGGTAAGGGTAACCCCCGGGGAAACCTCGAGGTCCACACTGGTATCGGTGGTTCCGCGCACCACGCCGTGGACACCGCCAGCGGTCACGATGCGATCTCCATTCTGCAGGGAGTTCTGCAGCGATTGCATGTCGTTTTGGCGCTGGCGTTGCTTACGCATCGCCATAAAGGAAGGAATGATGAACAAAATGACAATGATTATGAGAAAGATGATTTCCATAACTTTCCAGTATGCCAGACTGTTTGGTTCACAAAAACCATGGGCTAGTTCCACCTCACTGACACCATCAGCGAGGTGTTCATGCTCCCTTAAAACAGCCCAATTGCCCCATCCGGAGGCGTCAGGCCCAGGTGCTGCCAGGCGGCTGCGGTGGCTACTCTGCCCCGCCCAGTGCGCGAAATCATGCCGGCGCGAACCAAGTACGGCTCACATACCTCCTCCACAGTGGAGGGTTCCTCACCAACGGCGATGGCCAAGGTATTAACACCCACCGGCCCACCACCATGACCATTGATCAGGGCATTAAGAACGGCGCGGTCTAGCCGGTCCAACCCCATTTCATCAACATCGAATACCTCCAACGCCCCCTGCGCGGCGGAAAGATCGATGCGCCCGGTGCCATTGACCTCCGCATAGTCGCGCACGCGGCGCAGTAGGCGGTTGGCGATGCGCGGAGTGCCGCGCGAACGCGAGCCGATTTCAACGGCGGCATCATCGTCGATGGCGACGTCCAAGATATGTGCCGCACGCTTGATCACATGGGTGAGATCCTCGGTGCTGTAGTACTCCATTTGGGCGGTAAAGCCGAAGCGATCCCGCAGCGGACCAGTGAGCATTCCCGCTCGCGTTGTGGCTCCGACCAACGTAAACGGCGGGATCTCCAAGGGGATCGAGGTAGCTCCCGGCCCCTTGCCCACAATCACATCGATGCGGAAATCCTCCATGGCCATATAGAGCATTTCTTCGGCGGGGCGGGCTATGCGGTGGATCTCATCGATGAAGAGCACGTCGCCTTCCATGAGGTTCGAAAGCATGGCCGCGAGATCTCCCGCCCGCTCCAGCGCTGGACCCGAAGTCATGCGCAGCGACGTCCCAAGTTCCTGCGAAATGATCATGGCCATCGTGGTCTTACCCAGGCCGGGCGGACCCGATAGCAGGACGTGGTCTGGGGTGACCCCGCGGTTCTTCGCGCCAGTCAGCACGAGGGACAGCTGTTCCCTCACCTTTGGCTGCCCAATAAATTCCGTCAGGGATTTCGGGCGCAGGGAGCGCTCGATATCGTGTTCTTCGGCGTGAGCGGTGGCTTCCACATCACTATTGTGCTGTGAATCGTGCGCCTCATTCATTCCCTCCGGGAGGTTGAACTCGGTACGCTCAATATCGGACATGCTGTAGCCTTCGTGTCTTCTTGACGTCGTGTTCTTTTAACCCTGCTTACCCAACTGGGCTAGGGCCGCGCGCAGCAAGGTCGACGTATCCGCCGCGGGGGCTTCGGCATATGCCGCCTCCACCACGGGACGAGCCGCCTTCTCAGTAAATCCTAGGCCCAAGAGGGCTTCAGTAACGCTATCGACAACTGGGCCACCACCGCTTGTTGCCGCCGGCGCCGCATCAGCCGTTGGAGTTCCAGCAAAGCGCTTTACCTTATCTTTAAGCTCCAAGGTAAGGCGTTGGGCCATCCGCTTGCCGACGCCCGGAATAGACTGCAGCGCCTTAACATCCTCCCCGCCAATGGCTGCAGCCAGCTCTTCTGCTCCCATGACGGATAATGCAGCCAAGGCGAGTTTAGGGCCCAAGCCGGACACGGATTGCAGCACCTGGAACATTTCGCGATCGTCATCGCTGGTAAAACCGTACAGGGTCAACGCATCTTCCTTGACCACCAAGGTAGTGAGTACAAAGGCGGTTTCTCCGCGGCGCAGGGTTCCCAACGTCTTTGCGGTGGCCAAGAACTTATAGCCCACCCCTCCGCAATCAATAACGCCGTGATCTAAACCAATGAGGAGGACTTCTCCCCGCAATGCCGCAATCATTTTCTACCGTGCCTTCCTACCTGTGTACGCGTTCGCCATGACCTTGTATTTAATAAAACTTAGTGGGTGAGCAGTGCATTAGGGCTTGATGCTCTTCCCCCGCCCGCGGACACCACTGGTCTTTGCACCAAGCCCTAAACCGGTACTATCCATCCTGACAATCGCTGGCGCCCGCCAGCAATGACAGACAGCCAGCGCCAATGCGTCCGCTGCATCCGCCGGCTTGGTCGGCTCCGTAAGCCCCAGGATACGAGTAATCATCGCCGTCATTTGTTTCTTATCGGCGCGTCCGTTGCCAGAAATAGCCTTTTTCACCTCGGACGGGGTGTACATATACACCGGAATATCCCGCTCGGCGGCCGCGAGCACGAGGACTCCTACGACGTGTGCAGTCTGCATGACGGTCGAAACCTGGCCGCGTTCGAAGACGCGCTCTATGGCAACCACATCCGGCGAATAATCGTCCATCCACTCCTTAGCCGCAACGGACAGCCGCAGGAGCCGCTCGGTTAAATCTTTATCGCTCGGGGTCCGCACCACGCCAACGGAGACGGGAAGAATTGCGCGCCCGCGGCCTGCTTGGACCACGGACAGGCCACAGCGAGTAAGCCCAGGGTCGATGCCCATCACGCGCATGCCTTCGATATTCACACCCGCCCACTCCCCGTTCCGCGGCCTCGTCGTTTCTAGTCTCAATTCCCCATTATGTCTTACACACACATGTTCTACAACACGGCGTGAATTTTAGACTGCCCCAATAAAAACACAACAAAGCTCGGCGCCGGAATCTCCGCATGCGCGAAGACCCGCCACCGAGCTAGTGCCCCAATAAGTGCAGGAACCCTATTCTGCGTTGAGCTCCGCTAGGACCTCTTCCGATAGATCCATATTGGTATATACGTTCTGGACGTCGTCGGATTCTTCCAAAACATCGATGAGGCGGAAGATCTTCTTGGCGTCATTGGCCTCGAGGGGAACCTCAACTGAGGCACGGAAATCGTTATCGGAGTCATCGACTTCGATATCTGCTTCCTTAAGGGCTTCCCTGACAGCCTGCACATCCGTGGGAGCGCAGATGATCTCAAATTTCTCGCCCTGGTCTTTGACCTCTTCAGCGCCGGCATCGAGCACTGCCATCAAGACATCGTCCTCACTCAGCTCACCCTTTTCCAACAAGACATAACCGGTGCGGGAGAACATATAAGCAACCGAGCCGGATTCACCCAGGTTGCCGCCATTTTTGCTCATCGCTGTGCGGACATCGGTAGCCGCGCGGTTGCGGTTATCGGTCAAGCATTCAATCAGCATTGCGACGCCATTGGGGCCATAGCCCTCGTACATGATGGTCTCCCAGTCGGCACCACCAGCTTCTTCACCAGAGCCGCGCTTGCGGGCGCGCTCGATGTTGTCATTGGGGACAGAGGCCTTTTTGGCCTTCTTAATCATGTCATCGAGCGTTGGGTTGGCCGCAGGATCACCACCGCCGGTTCGCGCCGCCACTTCAATGTTCTTAATGAGCTTGGCAAATTCCTTGCCGCGCTTGGCGTCATTGGCAGCCTTCTTGTGCTTGGTAGTTGCCCATTTTGAGTGGCCTGACATTAAGTCCCTTTCTAATTGGGTTCTAAATCTGTTGACAATTATACGTGCCCTGCACGAACTGGGAAAAGCGCCCCCATGATACAGACGCTTTTCTAGACGTTATGCCAATTGCCGTGCGCAGAACCGCTACCTAAGTTCTCATCAAGGAACCGAGTCAAGCCTTCTTGGTTGACCAATGCAACGAGTTCGCCCTGCTCATTGAATAATTTACCGCGCGCGATCGCCGTTCCTTGCGCTGCTGTGGGCGATACCTGCTCATAGAGCAACCACTCATCCACGCGAAAGGGGCGAAGAAACCATACCGCATGGTCAAGGCTTGCCAGTTGCACCTTCTCCCCCTGGTGCGGAATGAGCGCCGCCCGGATAAGGGTCATATCGGACATATACGTCAGGGCGGCGCGGTGGAAGTCGGGGTCACTCCCAAGCTCGCCGGTATTGCGGAACCAAATATGGCGATATCCGGCACCTGTCACCTCCGCGGCGGCATCATCGCGGCCCTCATCGGGCACCAAACGAATATCCCAATCGGCCCACTCCTTCAAGATAATCCGGGTGGAATAGGGCGCCCCGCCGCCACGGCGAGCGGCTTCATCGGGGCTTAATACCTGCGGTGCCACATCCTGATGTTCGGGACCTGCATCTCCATCGCGGTGGAAACTAGCCAGCATAATAAAGACGAGGCGGCCGCCTTGGATGACCCGAACCTGCCGGCTGGCAAAGGAACGACCATCACGCAGCCTTTCTACCTGCAACTCCAGCGGCTTTTTCGTATCACCTGGGCCAACGAAATAACCATGGAGGGAATGCACCTGCTTGCCCTCCACCGTCCTTTGCGCCGCGGCAAGGGCCTGCGCGGCAACTTGCCCGCCAAAGGTGCGTTCAATCTGCGAGGGGATCGCCGGGCCAGAAAAGACATCCGCATCTTGGGTACCTTCTAATGCCAAAACCTCAGAAATGGTGCCCACAGTCATCCTTTCTTGCGCGCCTACTATGCGCTACATCACGTAAGTCTTCGTCTGCCTTGCCACCCTACTCCCCGAGGCAGTTCAACCCCCGGTGACGAGGAACCTGATTCGAACTACTCAACGACCAAATTATTCCCTAGAATCTTTTGGGTGAAAAGATTCGCGACAGTTCCTGCGGTATGGGTGAGCTGGGTGCTCGCCCGCTTGGTTTTGGTCTATTTTTTGAAGCTCGACCAAAGCGCACGCGGCGATGTTGCCTATTATTTCGCCGGCCTTTTTGGCACCGATCCTACGAAGATGACCGAATACCCCCACGCGGGCACGTGGCCCACCATCATCTTAAGCTGGTTCACCGGTGGAGACCGCGGCGTATTCTATATCGGCTTTACCATCATGACGCTGCTTGTCGATGCCACCTTCCTCGCCCTCCTGCTGCGCCACCACGAACGCAATAAGCGGGTTTTTCTCGCCGGCTGGTTCTGGGTATTTTTTGGCACGGCTGCAGGACACGTCTTTGTGTGGCGCCTCGATATTTTTCCTGCCGTCGCCGTCGCCGGTGCCGCAGCGCTTCTTATTTCTCATCCCAAGACAGGCGCCGTCCTATTGGGCTTCGCTACCACCATGAAGCTCTGGCCAGGCGTCCTCGCGGCCGGACTGGTAGGGCGTTTTAATAACTCTAATTCCTGGCTGCGATTGACGTCCTATTTTGGCTCCGTTGCTGCTCTTTCTGCGTTCACAGTTTTTACCTCCGGTATGGACCGACTCCTTTCCCCACTGAATTATCAGGGGGTGCGCGGGCTCCAACTCGAATCCGTTCCGGCGACATACTTGCTATTGCAGGCACATCTCAACCCGGGTAAATGGCGATTAGGTTATGCGCCCTCCAAGAGCTTTGAGATTTCTGGCCCGGGAGTCGATACCGCCATCATGTGGAGCACTATCGCGACGGCCGGGATGCTGGTATTTGCCCTGAGCTGGGCGCTATACCGTTTCTTCGCCGGAGGGTGGACCTCGCGAACGACCATCGCCTTCTTCACCCTCATGGTGCTACTACTCATAGCCACCAATAAGGTATTTTCGCCCCAGTACATCATTTGGCTAGGCCCCCTCTTCGCTGTGGTCATACGCCAACAGCTCCCCGCCGGGTTTGTACCCATCAAAATCTGTCAGGGCCTCCTCGCTGTATGCGCAGTTGCAGCCGCCGCGCTTGGCACCTACATCTACCCTTTCCACTATGACTACGTGTGGAAGTATGTGGGCGAAAATCTGACTCCGGTCTACGTGCTCGTCGCCCGCAACGTCCTCATCCTCGTAGCGGTGCTCTTTGCGCTTATATGGTTCATCCTTGAGGTGAGCTTGTCGCGACGCATAGAAAAAGCCATCGTGGCAGCAGGCGGCTTGGAAACAAGCCCGGAAGCCGGCGCAGAGAACGCGTCCTCGCCAAATACGGGGCGAATTAACGTGCCCGGTTCTGACACCCCTGCCGAAGCTGAAGCGAGCACCGATGCCGCTAAGGAGGTAACGCGCGGCTAGATTTTCAATCTGCCAGCATGTAGTCGAAGTACTCGGGTAATTTAGCGGTTCCGCCGAGGTGGAAAAAGCGCACCGCTGGGCGCAGGCGCAGCGCGCGCGTATCGCTGACCGCCTCGTTATAAAAGCGATGCGCCAGCTGGATGCGGCCTTCTGCATCCGCCAAGGCGGCCGGGCGCTGGCCTACCGGAAAATCGCGCACGATGGCCGCCGAAAGCTCGCGTTCTACCATGGTGCGGGCTTCAAAATGCCCATGTGAAAGCTCCGTGGATTCGGCCTTTTGCGCCAAAGCGGCAAGATCTGGGGACACAGCCGCCGTTACCGCCGCCCGGCGGTCCAGCGCCGCCTGCAGCTGCGCCAGTGCGGCATCGGTGCGAATGTGCAGGAAGTTTAGCCGCTGCGCGGTAAAAATGGCCCACGATCCTAAAAGTATGAGGATGACGAGCGCAATGGTTATCTCAATCCCCATCATCGCTTCACCCTTACCTTCGTGCCATCTTGCACCGTTTCATAAACCTGCATGACCGCCGCGGCAACATGGTCCCAGTCATACATCTGGGCGCGTTGGACGCCATTGCGCACCAAGCGCCGCCGGTAGTCACCATCATCCAAGACCTGGTTCAGCACGCGCGCCAAATCGGAGGCATCGCCGGTGCGGAAAAGCGCTCCCGCGGGTTCATCAGATTCCGCGTTGCACACCGCGCGAAAGGCCTCCAAATCGGAAGCCACGACGGCGGCACCGGCGGCCATGGCCTCTACCAACACGATGCCAAAGCTCTCCCCGCCCGTATTCGGCGCCACGTAAACATCGGCCCGGCCTAAAACCTGTGCCTTTTCTGCATCGCTGACGCGCCCGACAAAGTCCACGCCCTCAACCTCGCGGGCGCGGCCGCCGCCCATAATGGTAACGCGGATATTCTTATTGACCTGGCGCAATGCGGCTAACAGGATATCCAGCCCCTTCCGTGGCTCGTCGAGGCGGCCGAGGAAGACGACCTCGAGTGGGGCATCGGCAAGCGCGGGCTGGCTTTTCTTGCGCGCAAGCGCATAGACGGAGGTATCGACGCCGTTGGGGATCAGGACGGGATCGCCGCCCAATTGCTCCACCTGCCAACGCCGCGCCATATCCGATACCGCAATGCCTCCGCGAATCTTTTCCAAAAAGGGCATAAGCAGCGGCTTTGCCAGGGTAAGGATGAGGGAATTGGCCGCCGAGGCGTGGTACGTCGCCACCATCGGGCCGTGTGCCACGGCCAAGGCGGTCATGGAAAAACTCGGGGAATTGGGCTCGTGGATATGCAGGACATCGAAATCCCCGTCCTGGATGAAGCGCTTGACCTTGCGGGTTACCTTTGGCCCCACCGACAAGCGCGCGACCGAGCCGTTATACGCAATCGGGAAGGCTGGGCCGCCCTTGACCACGAAATCCGGCAGCGGCGTGGACTCCGCGGCGGGCCCAAGGACCTGGACAAAGTGGCCCTGTTCTATGAAAACGGCGGCTAGGTCAAGGATATGGGCCTGCACGCCACCGGGTTCGTCAAAAGAATACGGGCAAATGATACCGATGCGCATTAACGGGAACGTTCCTTTCGCGCTTGCCGGCGCCGTTCCACATCCTCATTCCATTGCGGCTGCAACATGTGCCAGTCTGCGGGGTGGCGCCGGATATTGGCCGCAAACCCATCCGCCATGCGCTGGGTGGTCTCCTGAATATCGGTGACCTCTACTTCTGGCGACACCGATAACCCCCAGCCATCGCCTTCAAACCAGGAATGCACCACGTGGAGTGCCGCACCGGTTTCGATGGCCAGCTGCGCAGGACCTGCCGCCATATTGGCTTCCTCGCCCATAAAATCTACTGTGATACCGCTGCGGGTGATATCGCGCTCTGCCAATAGGCAGACCACTCCACCCTCCTCAAGGGCCTCCTTCAGCCGCGCAAAGGGCGTAGCCGGCCCACCGGTAAGCGGCAGGACTTCAAAGCCTAATTCCTCGCGGTAATCTACGAAGGCATCAAAAAGCACCTCCGGCCTTAACCGCTCTGCCACGGTGGTAAATTGCCCGTAATGGCCCACCAGGAAAACCCCGGCCATATCCCAATTGCCGGAGTGTGGCAGCGCCAGGATCACGCCGCGGCCAGATTGCGCGGAGGCATCAAAGTGCTCAAGGCCCTCCAGGCCGCCCATGAGGCGCTCGTGCAGCTGGGGATCGGAATGAATCGCGGGAAGGCGAAACGCCTCCATCCAATAGCGCATATACGAGCGCATGGAATCGCGCACCAATTCGCGCGTGACGTTTTCTGCCCCCACCACGCGGGTGAGGTTTCGTCGCAGTCCATCCATGCCGCGCCCGTTATCGCTCGCGAAATCCGCGACCCACCGGAAGATGGTGCGCGCTACCGGCTGGGGCAACCGGCGAACTACCTTCCAGCCCGCCAAATACCCAGCGGCTGCTACGTCTTCTTTATCCCACATGGTGGCCGGATCCTCCAGAAAAGTGTGTGCGCAATCCACGAACTAGCCGGAACGATAGCCCCCGCTGCGCCCATGTTCGCTTGATTTACATCTCGGCGTCTTGGCGCGCTGCAATGGCAATGCGCTGGTACACGGTAAATATTGAGCCTACTGCCAAGATCCACAGCGATACCGCCGCGGCGTACTCTACGCCCAAGCCCTCTAGGCCAATGCCGCCTAAAGCCAAGATGAGGCGCTCGGGGCGCTCAATCAGTCCGCCCACCATGGTGAAACCGGAGGCCTCTCCCCTAGCCTTGATATAGGAAATGACCTGGGAGCATACCAAGGTAATGAGGCAGGCCGCCACGGTCCATTTGGACGCGTCTGCGGTATACACCAGCCACCAAGCGATAGCGCAGAATAATGCGCCATCGGTAATGCGGTCACAGCTCGCATCCAGCGTGGCGCCGAAAGCGCTCGATTTACCGGTCAGGCGGGCCATGGTGCCATCGAGCATGTCAAAGGCGGCAAAGAGGCCGGATAGTACTGCAGCGATAAAGAGGTGGCCGGTAGGAATGAGGATCACCGAAATAGCGATGGTCACAATAGTGCCTACAACCGTGACCACGTTGGGTGTCAATCCCAACTTTAAAAAGGTCTTGGCTATAGGTTCCACCACCACGGCGGCGGGCTTTCGCCCATGCACGCTAAGCACGCGAGTCCTCCTCTTCCATGTCACGCCAACCCTCTGCCAGGACACGACGGGTGTCTTGCAGTAGTTGCGGTAATACCTTAGTCCCATCGAGGACAGTCATAAAGTTACTATCCCCGGGCCACCTTGGCACCACATGCAAATGCAGGTGGTCTCCCACTGAGCCGCCGGACGCGCGCCCCAGGTTAAAGCCCACATTAATGGCCTCTGGCTGTGAGACGCGCTTGAGCACCCGCACGGCCTTTTGGGCAAAGGCCATGAGCTCGTGGGATTCCTCCTCGGTGAGGTTTTCCAGCTCGGATTCCTTGCGGTACGGCACCACCATGAGGTGGCCGGCGTTATAGGGGAACAGATTGAGCAGCGCATATACCGACTCACCGCGCGCAATGATGAGTCCATCCTCATCACTGCCCTTGGGTGCTTCCACGAAGGGATCCCCGGACCGCTGCGCGATATAGGCCATCCGGTACGGCGCCCACAGTCGCTCCAACCGGTCCGGCTCACCGGCACCGGTATCGACGAACGTCTCCTCGCTATGTCCCTTCTGCGGGTTAGCGCCGGGCACGAATGAGCTCTTCTGTCGGCTGCTCGTTGGTGCGCTCTGCCACCCACGTGGAGATGAGCTCAACGGCTTCCTCGACGGGCACTCCATTGACCTGCGTGCCATCCAAGAAGCGGAAGGACACCGCACCGGCTTCCACATCGCGGGCACCGGCGACCAGCATGAAGGGCACCTTACCTGTCGTGTGGTTGCGGATCTTTTTCTGCATGCGGTCATCGGAGGTATCCACGTCCGCGCGAATGCCCTTGACGCGCAGCTTGGCGGCGACGTCTTCCAGATGCGGGACGAAGTCATCCGCAACGGGAATGCCCATGACCTGGTGCGGTGCCAACCACGCCGGGAAGGCGCCCGCGTAGTGCTCAAGGAGCACACCGAAGAAGCGCTCGATGGAGCCGAAGAGGGCCCGGTGAATCATGATCGGGCGCTTCTTCGTGCCATCGGAGGCAGTGTACTCCAGCTCAAAACGCTCGGGCAGGTTGAAGTCCAGCTGCACCGTGGACATCTGCCAGGTACGTCCAATGGCATCGCGAGCCTGGACGGAGATCTTCGGCCCGTAGAACGCGGCGCCCTCAGGGTCAGGAACGAGCTCGAGGCCGGATTTTTCCGCCACAGACTGCAAGATCGTGGTCGAGCGCTCCCAAATCTCATCGGAGCCGACAAACTTATTGGGGTCCTTGGTGGAAAGCTCCAAGTAGAAATCGGAAAGGCCGTAATCCTCAAGCAGCGAAATGATGAAGTCCAGAACCTGGGTAAGCTCTTCTTCCAGCTGCTCTTCGGTGCAGTAAATGTGGGCATCGTCCTGGGTAAAGCCGCGCGCACGGGTCAGGCCATGCACCACGCCGGACTTTTCGTAGCGGTAGACCGTACCGAATTCAAAAAGGCGCAGCGGCAACTCACGGTAGGAACGGCCGCGGGATGCAAAGATCAGGTTGTGCATCGGGCAGTTCATCGGCTTGGCGTAGTAGTCCTGCGGCTCCTTGACTGTATTTCCCTCGGCGTCATACTCGCCATCGAGCTGCATCGGCGGGAACATGCCATCGGAGTAGAAATCAAGGTGGCCGGATTTACGGAAGAGGTCGCCCTTGGTGATGTGCGGGGTATTGACAAAGGAGTAACCCGCCTGCACGTGGCGGTTGCGGGAGTGGTTTTCCATCTCCATGCGCACGGTCGCGCCATTGGGGTGGAATACCGGGAAACCGGAACCGATTTCATCCGGGAAGGAAAACAGGTCTAGTTCTTGGCCCAAGCGGCGGTGATCGCGCTTTTCTGCCTCTTCCACCATGGTCTGGTAGGCGGCCAATGCGTCCTTGGACTCAAAGGCGGTGCCGTAGATGCGCTGCAGGCCAGCGTTAGCCTGGTCGCCGCGCCAGTAGGCGGCGGACGAACGAGTCAGGGCAAAGGCTGGAATATATTTTGTGGTGGGAACGTGTGGGCCGCGACATAGGTCAAACCATTCCACCTCATTGGTGCGCGGGTTCACGTTGTCATAATGCGTCAAGTCACCGGCACCGACCTCGGCGGCCTCATCGGAGTCTGGGTCCACATTGCCCTTGTCCTGGATAAGTTCCAGCTTGAAGGGCTCATCCTGCAAGGCCTGCTCTGCCTCAGCCGTGGACACGTAGGTGTGGCGCTCGAAGCGCTGGCCACCCTTGATGATCTTCTTCATCCGCTTTTCCAGGGCCTTGAGATCCTCCGGGGTGAAGGGCTCAGCGGTCTGGAAATCGAAGTAGAAGCCGTTTTCAATGGATGGGCCAATGCCCAGCTTGGTGCCGGGGAACTCGGCTTGCACGGCCTGGGCCATGACGTGGGCGCAGGAGTGGCGAATGACGGCGCGGCCATCTTCCTCACAGGCGGCTACCGGAACAAACGTCGATTCCTCATCCGGGGTGTGCGAGAGGTCAAAAAGAGTACCGTCCACGCCGCGGACTACCACGACTGCCTCTGGGCCCTTATTGGGCAGGTCCAGCTCGCGGAGGACCGCGCCAACCGCTTGTCCGGCCGGCACGGTGAAGGATTCGTAATTTACCGGTGCCGCGGGAATAAGTTCCGCCATATTCGCGCTCCTTTTTGCGCTCGCGCAGATACGGCATACCTGGCCGCATCCACTAGTTAAATTTACGGATAGTCATTCTACAGGCCTGCATGCGTGCAAAGCGATTCCGCCCACCACGTTTCTTTACCATCGCCGCCTTTGGTTCCCGGCGGGCAGAAATACATCGCCGAACCAATGTGGGTCAGCCACTCATTCAGCAGGTCCGCCTCATCAAGGCGCGCCTGGATGGGCTCGAATTGCTTGGTGGGATCCTGTTGGTAGCAAATAAAGATTTGACCAATATTGGATAGTTGGCCATCCTTGCCATCCGGCGGCAGCTCGTAGTTATAGGGGCGGCGCAAAATCTTTTGCTCTGGGTGGTCCTTCGGCGCGGTGGCGCGCGCCATGTGGGAATTCTTATCAATGACGGGCAAGCCATACTCATCCGTGGCCTTAAAGTCCGCCTCATCGAATTCCTTATCACCCGTAAGCGGTGCCCCATTTTCCAGTTTGCGGCCCACCGCATTTTCGCGGGAAGGCCGATCCAGCTTTTCCCAGGTGTCGAGGTTCATGCGGATGCGGCGCACCACCATGGCCGCGCCACCCTGCTGCCACTTTGGTCCGTCCTCGATCCAGACCTGGTCGGCGAATTCTTCATCGCCGTGCGGGTTAACGGTGCCATCTTTTTGGCCAAACATATTGCGAGCGGTTTCGCCCTTTTCGTGGCTGCCGTAGGCGTTGATAAAGCCCTGCTGCAGCCAGCTAACTTCGGCATAATGCTCGCCTGAGCGCACCATGTGCCGCAGGGCGTAGGTATTCATCAGCGGGTCATCGCTGCAGATTTGCAGGACGATGTCAGTCTGGCCCCACTTTTCTTCTAATTGGTCGCGGGAATAGGCGCGGACATCGCCAAGCCACTCCGGTTTATCCACGCCCAGCAGCGAGAAAATGCTCTCACCCAGCCCACACGTGATGGTGAGGTTCGCCGGCTGGCGCACCATTTCCGGCTCCAAAGTCCCCAACGGGGGCTGGCCCGTACACAGCGCACGCGCATCCTCGGTCCACAACTTCATCAGGCGGGCAAAGCCCTGCTTGCCGATGTCCCCTTTGAGATCAAAGCCCACCAAGTTCAGGTGTGCTTGCTCCGGCGTGTCAATGCCGGCCTGGTGTGGGCCGTCGAAAGCTACGGTGGCATCGGCAAGCGGAGTGTTCTCCTCCGCTTCAGCGTTTGGTGTTGATCTATCCGAGTTGCACCCCACCAGCGCAAAGGCACTGGTAGACACTGCAGCGCCAGTGAGAAATCCCCTTCTGCTGAATCCCGTCATGACTAGTGCTTGTGATTTTCTTTCTCGTCGTCCTTGCCGGAGTGCTCGTGGCCTGCATGATCGGAGTGATCGTGGCCTGCGTGACCGTGGTCCATGCCCTCCATGTCGCCGTAGTCCTCATCGCCAGCACCCATGGTGCGGGCCTGGATGGTGCCCAGGTCAAGCTCCTCGCCGTCAGACAGGGTGACCGTCATCTCGAGGGAATCACCAGGCATGATGCCTTCCTTCATGCCCATCAGCATGAAGTGGTCACCGCCAGGAGCAAGCTCGTGGCTCTCGCCGGCCTTGACAACCAAGGGGCTGGATTTTTCGCGCATCTGGCCATCGACGGTCTCGTGAATCTGGTTCATCTCTGCGTCCAGGCTCGTGGAGAAACCGGTAATCTCGATGTCTTTATCCGAGTGGTTGACCAACGTACCGAAGATGGCGGTCATATCCTTGTCTTCGTTGGCGCGGACGACGGCGTCCTCGAAGGTCAGGTCCTTATCCGCTGCAGCGGTAGATTTACTGGTTTCTGCGGTGGAAGAAGCGGCCGAAGTCGACTCCGAATTGCTGGAATCGCTCTCGTTATCCGGGGAGCAGCCAGCAAGAACCAGGGCGCTGAGGGAAACGCTGGCAATCAGGCGGGAAATTTTCTTAGTCATTATTTGTGACCTTTCGAGTCGTTTCGACGAGTTTTAGCAATCAACAAAGCCAGCACGGCCGCTATGGCCAGCACACCGCCCACGCCCAGGATGATTTTCACCGAGGTGGGCATATCGCTCGAAGAATCTGCAGCTCCATCTGCATCTGCAGCGTCGGTGGAAGAAGCATCATCGCTATCCTCACCTTTCACCGTAAATGAGACCCCACCGCGCGTGGCGTGTCCATCCGAGGAGGTGATGTTGTAACCCACCTGGTAGTTTCCTGGCCCGGGATCGACATCATCTGGAGTCGTGATCGTGAGATCGCGGTCATCTAGCTCCGGCTCCTGGCTAAAGATCTGTTCGCCAGTGTCCTTATTGGTCACCGCAAAGGTGTTGAACTGATCCTTTGGGATGCCGGAAAACTCCAGGGTGATTTCCTCAGGAAACTCCTCGAGCTGGTCGCCCTCCTTTACGGTTCCGCCTACGACGGAATCGTGCGCCAGTGCTACAGGTGCGGATCCGCCCGCGATAAGTGCGGTAGCTCCCACCGCCACTGCCGTGCGACGCAACCAAGGTACGCGATGGCTCATTTTCAGCTCCTTCAGTTCTGAATTTTGCGTATGCATGCAAAGACATCTTAATCCCAACGAACGTCTTGGTGACATTCGTGGTCATCAGGGTATCTCTATCAATAGTCGGTAACCGTATCTTCATAGTTCCGCATCGAAGCGAAAAAGTCTGCGATCTCCATCACTTCAAAAGTGTGGGGTGTGGCGGATACAAAAAAGCCGCCTTGGTGACAAGGCGGCTTGAGTGGAGCGGATGACGAGACTCGAACTCGCGACCCTCACCTTGGCAAGGTGATGCGCTACCAACTGCGCTACATCCGC